>CAJBAP010000511.1 GCA_903950295.1 uncultured Rhodocyclaceae bacterium | reverse complement strand
GCGGTGACCATGAAGATCACCAGCAGCACCAGCATCACGTCGATGTAGGGCACGACGTTGATTTCGTGCTTGAGCCGTCTCGGTCGCCGCATGGCTTATTTCAGCTGGCGTTGCAGAATGTTCGAGAACTCTTCCATGAAGCTCTCGAAACGTACCGCGACGCGATCCACGTCGTGGGCAAAGCGGTTGTAGGCGACCACGGCGGGAATCGCGGCGAACAGGCCGATGGCTGTTGCCACCAGCGCCTCGGCAATACCCGGTGCCACGGCAGACAATGTGGCGGTGGTCATGCTCGCCAGACCGCGGAAGGAGTGCATGATGCCCCACACTGTGCCGAACAGGCCGACGTAGGGCGACACCGAACCGACCGAGGCGAGAAACGCCAGATGCGCTTCGAGATCGTCGACTTCGCGCTGGTAGGTGGCACGCATGGCGCGGCGCACGCCGTCAATGGCAGTGGAGGCGTCGAGCGACTTTTGACCGCGCGATTTGGAGAACTCGCGAAACCCGGCCTCGAAGATGCGCTCCAGCGCACCGCTGTTGTGGCGGTCATTCACGGCGCTCTGGTAAAGGCTGTTCAGATCGCCGCCGCTCCAGAAATCGCGCTCGAACTTTTCTGTTTTCAGGCGTGCATCGCGCAGGGCAAACCATTTGCGGAAGATCCAGTACCACGACATCAGGGAAACATAGGTCAGCAGACCCATTACCAGCTTGACGACCAGGCTGGCATTGACGATCAGTTCGAAGAGGGCGAGATCGGAAGTGACGTTCATGAGGTTTTGATGTTGGGTTCGAGATGAAGCGAAAGTTGTTGGTAAATTTCTGGCGGCATCGCCACAGCCTTGCCGCGCGCAAGATCGAGGCAAGCGACGCGTACTGTAGCAGTCAGCAGTGTCTCATCCATGCGCGTAATCGACTGGCCGAATGTTACCTGAGCACGACCGAGGGCAACGACGCGGGTGGTGACTTCGACCAGATCGTCTAGTTTCGCCGGCTTCAGATATTCCACCGTGAGTGAGCGCACCGCGAACGCCAGCCCGGTTTCTTCGGCCAGTTGGCGCTGCTCGAAGCCGCGCGCGCGCAATAATTCGGTGCGGGCGCGTTCGAGATATTTGAGATAGTTGGCGTAATACACCACGCCACCGGAGTCGGTGTCTTCGTAGTAGATGCGCAGTGCCAAAGAAGCGACATGAGATTTGGTCATTGGTTACATTCCTTCAGCATGCGGCGCACTACCTCTGGCATGGTCGCTGCTGCCTTCCAGCCTAGCCGTTCTGATGCCCGCTGTGGATTCGCACGACTTTCGCGCAGATCTGTCGGCCTGGTCAATGCCCCATCAATGACGACATGGGGGCGCCAATCCAGCCCCTTCTGACGAAACGCCTCGGCTACCAGCGCTTCGAGAGAGTGGGATTGACCCGTGGCAATGACAAAGTCGGCAGGTTCCTTCTGTTGGAGTATGCGCCACATGGCGTCGACGTATTCTGGCGCCCAGCCCCAGTCACGAATCACTGACATATTTCCGAGCCTGAGCATCTCCCGGTGGCCTGCGGCGATTCGCTGCACTGCGCTGATCACCTTGCGGGTGACGAAGTGCTCGGGGCGCAATGGCGAGTCGTGATTGAACAAGATACCGGAAGCGCAGAAGAGGCCGTAGCCCTCACGATAGTTCGCCACCTGCCAAAATGCGGCAGCCTTGGCTACAGCGTAAGGGCTGCGTGGCCGCATCGGCACATCTTCGTCTGCCGGCGACGCGGTATTGCCAAAACACTCGCTTGAGCAGGCGTTGTAGAAACGGATGGACGGATCGTGAAATCGGATCGCCTCCAGCAAGTTGACCGTGGCCACACTGATGCTGTCGAAGGTTTCCACCGGCTGATCGAACGAGAGGCTGACAGAACTCTGCCCGGAGAGGTTGTAGATTTCGTCGGGATGGATAAGCGCGATGGCCTGAAGAACGCTGCGGAAATCGAGCAGCGAGACAGACACCAGATTGACCTGGCCGCGAATCCCCAAGCGATCCAGATTGTCAAATCCCCGCGTGCCCGCGTCGCGGGAAGCACCATAGACTTCGTAGCCCTTGCTGAGCAGAAGTCGCGCGAGATAGGTGCCATCCTGACCCGAAACGCCAAAGATCAGGGCGCGTTGGGAGGGTGAGACGGCGGGTGCGTTCATGCGGGACAACTGAATTTGCCGCGAACGCTGGGCATGATTCGGCCAAGCTGCCACAGGCGCGCCAGTTCGGAGACCCATCCCAAGCGCATAGCCTCAACCTGATGACGCTCGGCACGCTCCCGACCGGCAAGGCCGATGCGTCGCCGGTCTTCTGGCTGGGCGTGCAGATATTGCATCCATGCCGCAGCGTCCTCGACCACGGGATCGGCCCAGATGGCGTCTGCGCCGATCACTTCAGGTCGATAGAAGGCGTGAATGCCACTGGTTGGCACTTGGCGGTAGCGGACGAGGCAGCCCGAGAGTTGGTCCATGAACGTCATGTTGCCCGACCAGCCCGTGGCAATGACGGGAATTTCCAAACGCATAGCTTCCAGCAACCCTAGTCCAAGGCCCTCGGCGCGATGCAGCGAAACAAAGGCATCCACACTGGCGTATAGGGAAAGCACTTCGCTATAGCCCATCGGTTTCAGGATGAAGCCGATGCGGCTGTCGCCGCTTGCTGTATCCATCAAGGCGCGCACGGCATCGCGAGCCATCGGGGTACTGTCCGCATTGTTCAGCCGAAACACCAAGCGTACGCCGCGGTTGTCCGGAGCGAAGGCCTGGCGAAACGCGGCGATGGCCGCCACCGGATTCTTGCGCACCGTATCGGAGGCGGGATCGAAACTGCTCACGAATACCGTAGCATCCTCGGGCAGGCCGAAGGCAGCGCGATCGGGCCTAATTCCATTAGGAAGGAACAGCGGTTGCCGGCCCGTAATTACAGGCGTAAGCGGAAGCGTATTGGCAAGAACACCTGAAACAAAGTCGGAATATGCCACCACGGCATCGAAGCGTGAGAGTGCCTCCTGCCATGACGGATGGAGTTTTGTGGTCTCCCACCATACGATCGAGGCATGAAAGCGCCCCTTGGTCAGCAACTGGGGAACCTGCGCCACGACATTGGGGACGTCGATTGCAGGGATCGAGTAGAGAGTGATCGGGTATGGCAGGGCGGCAGGGTCGTCAATCATCACATTGACAAGATCGGCAAGGTCTTCATCGGCGCCGAATGTCTGATAGTAGGAAGCTAGCTCATGGCAGGCGACCGGAATCCCGGCCATGATGAGCGCGCGCGCAGTTTGACGTGCTGTGTTGCCAAGACCAGAGTGACTGCCGAATTGTCCAAGCAGATTGATGCCGAAGCCGGCAGGGAGTGAAATTCGGAAGCTTGGGGACGGGGTGCTTACGAAGTGATCGAGGACGCTTGCTGGTGCGGCTAATCTTCGCTTGAGACCGGCATGCTCAGCGGCGACGTAGAAACGGTTGAGGCCGTCAAAGAGTACGAATTCGTAACCGGCAGCCAATAGCGTCGGCTCCCAATCGCCATGGTTGGGCTCCTGGGAGATGGGGTCCACCGCCTCGACGACCACGATCCACGGCCGCACGCTACCAAAGTCCATGCTTTTGATGACTTCGTGCTCTGCGCCTTCAACGTCGATTTTGAGGAAATGAACCTCTCTTATCTGATGTTCCTGGCAGAGCCGCCTTAGCGGCATGGCTGCCACGCGCCAGGTGCGCATTGGAAATCTGCCTTGAGTGCGATGACCGGTAGCCAGTTCGTCGTGTACGGTCGACAACCCCGTACCCTCGACTTCGTGCAGTGTGATCTCTCCCTCGGTGGTCGACACTGCCAAGTTGAGATTGATGTCGCGCGGACGGGTTGCGACAAGCCGCGCGTACCAAACGGGAACCGGCTCAATGTTCAGCCCTCGCCAGCCGCGGTCATAAAATGCCTTGGTGACGGAATCGATTTCTGGATCCTGAGCACCTACGTCGATATAGAAGCCATTGACCACGTCGCGCAAGGCGCGGAATAGCACGACGTCCTCGCGATTCTGCGCATAGGAAACGAATGGAGCTGGCGGTTTTTCTACCACTGTTGGCGCGGTGCTAGAAAAGCTGGTTGTCTGCACCTGTGGGCTCGAGCCCGAAGTGCCGCCAGATGCTCGCCGTCGCCACCCGTCCGCGCGGCGTGCGTTGCAGATAGCCCTGCTGAATCAGGTAGGGTTCCAGCACATCTTCAATCGTGTCGCGTGCCTCGCCGATGGCCGCTGCGAGGTTGTCTACACCTACCGGACCGCCGCCGAATTTCTCTAGCATGGCACTGAGCAGCTTGCGATCCATGACGTCGAGGCCGAGATGATCGACGTCGAGCATGATCAATGCCGCATCGGCAATTTCGCGGGTGATGGCGCCGTCGTGCTTGACCTCGGCAAAATCGCGGACGCGGCGCAACAGGCGGTTGGCGATGCGTGGCGTACCGCGCGAACGCTTGGCGATTTCGACGGAGCCGTCATCGGCGATCACACAGTTGAGGAGATGCGCCGAGCGGCGCACGATCAGGCCGAGTTCTTCGGGCGTGTAGAACTCCAGGCGGGCGACGATGCCGAAGCGGTCGCGCAGCGGGTTGGTCAACATGCCGGCGCGCGTGGTGGCGCCAACCAGGGTGAAGGGCGGCAGGTCGAGCTTGACCGAGCGCGCGGATGGGCCTTCACCGATCATGATGTCGATCTGAAAATCCTCCAGCGCCGGGTAGAGGATTTCCTCGACCACCGGCGAGAGGCGGTGGATTTCGTCGATGAACAGCACGTCATTCGGTTCGAGGTTG
Source organism: uncultured Rhodocyclaceae bacterium (assembly GCA_903950295.1). The sequence continues at coordinate 7,634 of CAJBAP010000511.1, read as the reverse complement.
GTGAGGATGGCGGCGAGATCGCCCGCGCGTTCCAGCACCGGACCGGAGGTCGAGCGCAGATTGACGCCCATCTCGTGGGCGACGATGTGGGCCAGCGTGGTCTTGCCCAGGCCGGGCGGCCCGAACAGCAGCACGTGGTCGAGTGCTTCCTGGCGGCGCTTGGCAGCCTCGATGAAGATTTCGAACTGGCCGCGAATCTTTTCCTGGCCGACATAATCGGCGAGCCGTTTTGGCCGCAGGGCACGCTCGAGAGCATCCTCCTGCGGTGAGGCAGTATCGGGGGTAATGATGCGATCGGCCAGATGATCCGTTTCGATCATGAATCTTCCATGGGGGATGACAAGGCCTCGGCGAGGGTGAGCGCGAGGGCGAGGATGACAGGGCCGAGGAAGATGCCGACGAACCCGAAGGCCAGTATGCCGCCGAATACGCCGAGGGCGATAAGTAAGATCGGCAGGCTGGAGGTGCGGCTGATGAGGATGGGCTTGAGGAAGTTATCGACGCTGCTGATGACCGCCACGCCCCAGATCACCATGAAAATGGCCCAGCCGGTCTCTCCCTGCTGATAAAGCCACCATGTCGCACCACCCCAGATCAGTGGCGGGCCAACCGGCACCATTGAGAGAAAAAATGTGCCGGCAGCGAGCAACAGGGCAGCCGGCACGCCGGCGATGAGGAAACCGATCAGCGCGATCAGCGCCTGCGCGGCGGCCGTGCCGACCAAGCCGATCATCACGCCCATGATCGTGCTGCGCGAGAGTTGCAGCATGCGTTCGCCCAGTGCGCCACCGATCTTTTCGGCGAGGCGGGAAAGATGTGCAGCAAGCTTGTGACCATCGCGATAAAAGAAGAAAGCGATGAATACGACCAGTGTCAGTTCGAGCAGGCCCTGGCCCATCAAGGCTGCGGCAGAGGTCAGCAGTTTGCGCGTGGGATCAAACAATTGCTTGCCTAGGTTGGCCAATTCGGTTTGGCTATCCGCCAGCTTGCGCCAGTAGGCGTCGAGGTGCTCCCCGGCCAGCGGGATGGCCGTCAGCCAGTCGGGCGGCGACCAGTCGCCGGCAGCGAACCAGGCACGCAGCAACGTTAGTAGTTGCGCGATACCGTCGGCAATGGTCGCCGCGAGGTAGGACATCGGCAGCAACACGGCGGTGGCGAGAACCAGTGTGACCAGAAGCGCGGCGAGCGTAGTGCGGCCCTTGAGCCGCGTCTCGATCCAGACGAAAAATGGCCAAGTCGTTAGGCAGAGGATCGCGGCGAACAACAGCGCTGCGATGAAGGGAGCCAGCACCCAGAACGCCCCGATGAAGATCAGTGCGGCGAGGGCGATGCGGGTGTAGGTGCGGGCGTTTTCGTTCATTCCTGGATCGACGGAGTACGGTGTTCGATTCTACCTGCTGCGCTATTCATGGCTTCGCCAGCAGCTTTAGCGCTTGGCGGATGCCATCCGCGACACTAGCGTTTTCAGGTAGCGTCCGCATGGCACCGTGCGCCTCGCGTTCGTTGTAGCCAAGAGCCAGCAGCGCATTGAGGATGTCGCTCGCCGCATCCGGTACCGCCGTCCCGCCAGCGCCGACTTTTGCGGCGGTGAGGCTGCCCGCGGGGAGTTTGTCCTTGAGTTCGAGCAGCAGGCGCTCGGCAGTTTTCTTGCCAATGCCGGGAATTTTGACGAGTCGCCCGACCTCCTGTAGTGCTACCGCCTGGGCCAGTTCGCCGACGGAAAGGCCGGAGAGGATCGCCAGGGCAGTGCGCGCGCCGATACCGGAGATTTTCAGCAACTGACGGAACAGCGCGCGTTCGGCGTCGGTGAGAAAACCGAACAGCAAGTGCGCATCCTCGCGCACCACAAAATGGGTAACAAGCGTCACCTTCTCGCCGTTAGCCGGCAAGTTGTAGAAGGTGCTCATCGGCACGTCGATCTCGTAGCCGATACCGCCGACGTCGACGATGATCTGCGGTGGATTCTTTTCCAGCAGGGTGCCGGTAATTCTGCCGATCATGAACAAATCTCCTCGATGCGCCGCACCAGGTTGCCGATGACAACCTCCTGCGGGAATGCCGCGTATTTTCGCGCAAAGGCCTGGGCGTTGGCGGTGAAACTGGGTTCCTCGATTAAATGCCTCAGTGCTTCGGCAAGACCGGTTGGTGGTTGTTCCGGATCAAAGGCGATGCCCGCCCCGATCTCGGTTACGCGACGGGCCATCATGAACTGTTCGAGGTGTCCCGGCAACAGCAAGAGGGGTTTGCCGGCGAGCAGAAAGCGTGCGGTCGTCGACATGCTGGCGTAGGTAATGGCAGCAGCAGTTGCTTGCGCGGTAATCGCGAGGTCGACTGGTTCGCGACTGAACGCAAGATGTGGCGCAGCGAATTTGGCAATCAGATCATCTGGTGCGTCGGGAAAGAATATTACGGTGGGCAGGCAAAGATCGCGCAGCGCCGCGAGCGCTGCCTCGTGATGCCGGCATTCCCGGCGCAGGTAGGCGAAAAGTTTTTTGCCTGGCATTTCGGGCCAAAGCGGTGCGGCACCCACACCTGCATCGGGCAGGTTGCCCCAGTAACGTGCCGGGCCGCGGTCGGCATAGTGGTCGAGTTCAGGAAAGCCCAGCAGCGTGTCTTCCTCGACATCGAAAAGTTGTGCCACGCTATCGAGGGGCGATTTGCCGAAGTGCTTCAGGATCGCATTGATGCTGGCAAGCGCGGATTGCTCAATGGCGGCCAGTTGCTCGATAGGCAGCGGAATCCACGGCCGCATGTTGGGTGTCGGTTGTCGGCGCGGTGGCACACAAAACCCGCTCGAATAAAGAACAGCAGAAAGTCCCAGCGTACGGGCTGCCAGCAGCGCGGTCGGGGCGTGATCGGCGAGCAAGACCTGAGCGCCGGTGAGTCGGATCAGTTCACGCCAAGCCACCACCAGGCCGAGCAGATCGGCCGGATTGGCGTAGCCGAAGCGCAGCAGGATGTCGGCATAGCTGAGGGGCGGTCCCTGTCGGGCTTGTTCGGGGCAGACGGGTGCCTGTAGCCACGTGAAACCTTCTCGGTCCAGTACGCGAGCTGCAGAGGTTGGAGATACGACAGCCCAATCGACTCGGTGGCCCCGCTCTCGTAGTGCTCGCGCTAGCGGCAGAAATGCCCCGATGTGTCCAAGATTGGCCCCGAACTCCCAAGCGTAGAGCAGCTTGGCCATCAGACCAGACGCCCATTCTTTACGCGAAACCCGGTGGTGGACAGTGCCCCCAGCCCCTGCCCGCCGTGCGCATGGCTGATCGCGCACGCGAGGGCATCGGCGGCATCGGCCGAGGGCGAACCCGGTAGTTGCAAGAGTCGTGTGACCATGTGGCCGACCTGCTCCTTGGCTGCCTTGCCGTGGCCGACGACCGCCTGCTTGATCTGCAGGGCGGTGTATTCGGCCACCGGCAGATTGGCGAGTACCAGTGCGGAAATTGCTGCGCCGCGGGCCTGGCCGAGCAACAGTGTGGATTGCGGATTGACGTTGACGAACACCTTTTCAATGGCAGCTTCCATCGGGTAGGAGGCGGGCCGGTGCGCGGCGATGACCTCACCGATGCCATCGAGCAGGGTCTTGAGGCGCAATGGAAGGCTGTCCTTGTCGTTGCTCTTGATGCAACCGCTCGTTACATAGGTGAGTTTCTGTCCGGTCTTGTCGATGATGCCGAAGCCGGTAATGCGCAGGCCAGGGTCGATGCCCAGAATTCGAACGGTGTGGATGGAGTTCATCGACGCGAAAGATACACGCCCCACACCGCGAGTGCCATGCCGGCGAGCGCGATGCCGGTGAGGGTTTCACCGAACAGCAGCCAGGCGAGCAAGGCTGTGGTGGGCGGCGTGAGGTAGAACAGGCTGGCGACATTCACGGCACTGCCGTGGCGGATCAACCAGTTGAGCAGTGAGATGGCGCCGATGGAAAGTACCAGAACCAGCCAACCGAGCGCGAAGATGAACTCGTGCGTCCAGTCGACGCGAAAGCTGCCCTGCACGGTGACGATTGCTCCCGTGACGAGTGCGGTCGGCAAGAATTGTGCGACCGAACCGGTACGCCAGTCGAAGTGAGGACAAAACCGTTTTTGATACAAGGTGCCGGCGGTGATTCCGATTAACGCGGCCAGTGCTGGCCACAGGGCATCAAGTGCGAAATCGGCGCCCAGCTTTCCCGATAAAACCAGTGTTACGCCGACGAAACCGAGCAGCAGCCCCAGCCATTGGCGCGGCAGGATGGCTTCGCCAAGTAACCAGCCGGCAACGGTGGCGGTGAGCAAAGGTTGCAGGCCGACCACGAGACTGGTGACCCCTGCCGGCAGACCCGCCCCGATGGCCATGAACACGCCACCGAGATAAACCGCATGCACCAGAAGGCCACTGACGCCGATATGGAGCCACTGGCGCCTAGTGTTCGGCCAGGGTGCGCGCAGGAGCAGCGCGAGGCTGGTCATCAGGGTAATGACCAGCAGATAGCGAATCAGGAGAAAAGCGAGTGGCGCCGCATGTGGCAGTCCCAACTTGGCACCAATGAAGCCGGTGCTCCAGAGCAGGACGAAGAGAAAAGGCGCAAGCCGGGCCAGCATAAAAGTCGGCGCTGGCGGGACGGCAATATTACGGAAAGCAGCGGGACGACGCGGCTTATTCGTCCATCACCGCCGTGCTGTAAACCTCTTGCACGTCGTCGAGGCCGTCGAGCGCATCGAGCAGCTTTTGCATCTTCAGGGCATCTTCGCCGGCAAACTCGGTTTCGTTCAGGGGCTTCATCGTCACCTCACCAAACTCGGGTTTGAAGCCGGCAGCTTCGAGTGCCTCCCTGACGGCGAGGAAGTCGTTGGGTGCGGTGATGATCTCGATGGAACCATCATCATTCGTCGCCACGTCCTCGGCGCCAGCCTCGATGGCGGCATCCATCAGCTTGGCTTCGTCGGTACCCGGCGCAAAGATCATCTGGCCGCAATGCTTGAACATGAAGGCGACGCAGCCGTCGGTGCCCATGTTGCCACCGTATTTGTTGAAGGCATGGCGCACTTCAGCGACGGTACGTACCTTGTTGTCAGTGAGGCAATCCACCATCACGGCGGCACCGGCGATGCCGTAACCTTCGTAACGAATCTCTTCGTAGCTCACGCCCTCGAGTTCGCCGGTACCTTTTTTGATGGCGTTCTCGATCTTGTCCTTGGGCATGTTGACGGCCTTGGCCTTGTCGACCGCCATGCGCAGACGCGGGTTGAAACTAGGGTCGCCCCCGCCCATCTTGGCGGCGACGGTAATTTCCTTGGCGATCCTGGAGAAGGCCGCGCCGCGCTTTTCGTCCTGGCGACCTTTACGGTGCTGAATATTCGCCCATTTGGAATGTCCTGCCATAACTGAATCCCGTTTCCTAGTGGTGGAAGCTTGTTGAAATGACGCCGGCCCTCATGGGGGCCGGGGAATGGCGGTCATTTTACGTCACCCGGGGGCGACTGCTTACACGAGAGTGCGTGGCCGGACCTCGACAATTTCGGTAATCGGCAGGGTGGCGATATCGCGTAGTTTTTCCATGCGTGCGCCTTCCTGCTCGAGCAGGGTCGATACCTGCGAGAAACTGGCGGGGACGAAAACTTCACGGCCCTCGGGCGCCCGGCGGCGGACGCCATAAACGATACGCGCACGTTCATCGGCAGGCAGTTTTCCGATCAAGCTCTTGGTGACCCAGATACTGCCGTGGCGGGCGAAATCGGATACCCGCGCAGCCTGGTTGATCGTGTCGCCCAGTACGACGAACTCGACGCTCGTGGGTGATTGGTAGGTGCCCAGCCACTCCTGACCTTCGGTAATGCCGGTGTTGAGAAACAGTTCATTGAACCACTGCTTGCGGATCTGCCAGGCCTTCGACAGGCGCTGAATTTCCAAGCGAATATCCTGAGCACAAGCGAGGGCATTGGCGAGATAGTCGCTTTCGGGCTGCGGAAAGAAGTAATACACCATGCCGTCGCCGACATGCTTGCCGTAAGTCGCCTTGTACTTGCGGAAAATCGGTGCCAGATCTTTCCAGATTTCATTGATCAGTTCGAAATACTCCTCGGGGGGTAGTTCGGAACAGATCTTCACTGAGCTTTGCAGGTCGGCCACCAGTACCGCGAGATTGGTCAGCACCGGCAGCCGCTTGCGCAGCAGGCTGCGGATGACCTCGTCGCGCCGCCCCAGCAAGTTCATCATTTCGTTGGCGTGATCGGCTTCCGGCAGCAGGACGATAAATATTCCTTCGCGGAAGAAGGAGGCGTAAGCGGTATGGAACTGCTCGCCGGCGTCGCCCGTACCGGGCAGGAACACCGGCGCCTCGACGACGGGGCGTACCGGTTCAGCGTCAGTCTCGATGAATGCGGCTTGCAGACGCGCATAGGCGACCGGCTCCAGTCCTTGACAGAGATTGCCGAAACTCTCCGGACTCAATCGAGACTTGGCAATGCCGATATGAAAGTGCAGCAAGCCGCCCCATTCACCGCGCCCCACGGGCAGCAGGCGGAACAGGCTGCGGGCATCGCTGGTCTGAGGCAATTCGAATTGCCCGCCAAAAAAACGTTGCTGTGCGTGTTGGTTGATCCAGACCAGTTCGAAGTTCTGGTTGATCATGTAGGCCGGATGCTCGATGTTGTCCAGCGTGACCTGCGGGGGTGCCAATACCGAGACCGCTGCACTGGCCATTTTTCCCGGCGCAGCACCTGACAGGGGCGCGCTTTCGCCATTCAGGCGGTCGATGATCTGGGTCATGCTGAGGCCCTCCTGCTTGAGGCGTCGCACTTCGTCGAGGTGCGGTGAGCGGGGCGATATTTTTTCGGAAATCGACTTCATCGTGTGGATAGGATAGGCGTGTCGTGTCGATAGGGATGCGGGTTCAAAGGCGGGCTGCGAATTTGATGTTACGGCAAATAGCGGGATTAATTGAAGTGTTTTTTGAGATTATCGTTACAACCTGTTGTTTTAATACACTTGAACGTTTCGGATAGGCGTTTTGCTCAAGCTTTGCGTTATGCTCCACCGAATTCATTGAGGATTCCATCAGACCATGACACAAGCCTTGCCCATTGCCAAAGCCGGAGCCTCTGAGCTTGCCTTGTTACCTGCCCTTGCCAATCGCCATGGCCTGATTACCGGCGCCACCGGTACCGGCAAGACCGTTACCCTGCAACGTTTGGCCGAGCAGTTCTCGGCTATCGGCGTGCCGGTCTTCATGGCCGATGTGAAAGGAGACTTGTCCGGTATCGGCGCGGCGGGCGCGGCCTCCGACAAGTTTCAGCAGCGGCTGGCCAGCCTCGGTGTGACGGATTGGCAGCCCAAGGCCAACCCTGTGGTGTTCTGGGATGTCCTGAGTGCGGGCGGTCATCCGGTAAAGGCGACGATTTCGGACATGGGCCCACTGCTGCTGGCGCGCCTGCTGGGGCTCAATGAAACGCAGGAAGGCGTGCTGCAAATCGTCTTCCGCGTCGCCGACGATAACGGTTTGCTGCTGCTGGATCTGAAGGACCTGCGTGCGATGGTGCAGCACGTCGGCGACAACGCCGCCAGCTTCAAGACCCAATACGGCAACGTCTCGGCGGCCTCCATCGGTGCCATCCAGCGCGGTTTGCTCACGCTGGAAGATCAGGGTGGCGACAAGT
>CAJBAP010000510.1 GCA_903950295.1 uncultured Rhodocyclaceae bacterium | reverse complement strand
GCACACTTCGCTGTCTTCGTCTGAAAGCAAGCGGATCGACAGGCCATGCTTGTCGCGGAAATCGGCGTGGGCCAGGCAGTCATCGCGCGAGATGCCGATCACGGCACAGCCATGGCGGTTGAACTCGCTTTCGTGGTCGGAAAAATCGATGGCCTCGATCGTGCAATAGGGCGTGCCGTCCTTCGGATAAAAAAACAGCACGGCATGCTGCTTGCCGTGCAGCGATGCGAAATCGAACATATCCATGTCCGCATCCGGCAAACTGAATTGCGGTGCGGGTTGTCCTGCCTGGAGCATGAGACTCTCCGAAAATTGACGTCCGATTCTAAAGCAGTTCGCCCTGCAATTTATCGCCACGCTGCATTGGCGAGAAAATACGATAGGTATTGCGCCCACCCTCCTTGGCCGCGTACAGGGCGGCATCGGCATTACGCTGCAACTGCTCAGTGTCCTGGCCATGCTGCGGGTAAAACGCAATGCCGATACAACCGGAAATATGCGCCGTCCCGACATCCAGATAGTAGGGCTCACTCAGCAAGAGCACAGCACGCTGGACAATGCTTTCGGCCTCGCCTTCATTCGTCACTTCGCTCAGGATAACGGCGAACTCATCACCGCCCAGCCGTGCCACGGTATCAGACTCGCGCACGCAACCGGTCAGGCGGCGCGCTGCCTCGATCAGGACCTCGTCGCCAGCTGCGTGCCCCAGCGTATCGTTGACTTCCTTGAAGTGATCGAGATCGACCACCAGGAGAGCAAATACGCGGTGGTAACGCTTGGCCTGGCTGAAAGAAGCCTGCAAGCGGTCATTGAACAACATCCGATTAGGCAAATCCGTCAAGGCATCGTGATGCGCCTTGTGACGCAACAACTCTTCGGCCTCCTTGCGTCGCGTGATGTCGTGAAAGATGCCCAGATACTGTCCGGCCCCCTCTTCATCATCGATCTTGGCAATCGACAGCCATTCGACATAGACATCGCCATTCTTGTGACGATTCCAGATTTCCCCTTCCCAGTGGCCGCGTTCATGCAGCGTGCCCCACATCTCGACATAAAAAGCTGCATTGTGACGTCCCGACTTGAGGATACTGGGGTTGTGGGCCATTACTTCTTTCGGCGTGTAACCGGTAATGGCGGTAAACGCCGGATTGACACGCACGATGCGATTACTGGCATCGGTCACGACAATCGCTTCGGCAGCGCTGTCGAATACCGCGCCGGCAATGCGCAGTTCGCGTTCGCGCCGGCGTCGTTCCGCAACCTCCTGATGAAGATCGTTGTTGCGCTCCTCGAGTTCACGCGTCCTCTCGGCAATGATGTCTTCCTGGGAACGCGCCAAATCCTGCAGCATGAGGTAATGGCGCCTGGCGCGACTGACCATGAGATGCAACAGGGCACTGGTAACAATAAAACTCGCCAGTATGATGATCAGGCTGCCCTTGCGTCGCTGCTCGCCTACTGCCAGCAAATCCTCGGCCGGCATGGTCACGGAAATGCCACCGCGAATATCGCCTACCTTGTAGCCCTGTGTTTCATGGCACTTGAGACAAGGTGCCTTGACGTGTAGTGGTGCCATATAGCGGTGCGCCGGACGCATGTTGCCGCTGAATGCAAATTGCGCGAAAAAGTCGATGCGCTCCTTCTCCTTGCCGTCCTCGAACAAGCGCAAGCTCTCCATTTCCCATGGATCCGCTTCATTGGCGGGACGAATCGGCTTCAGGCTGGTGATATGGAAGCGTACACCCGTGTTTTTTTCTGCCAGTTCGGAGAGTTGCCGAGTCATGAAGGCTGGATTCACCATGGTTAGCTGACGTCCATCGGTCGTCTGCTGATCGCGCTTGGGATGATCCAGATAAGGATTGGGTTGTGTAGTCTCGCTCACCGGCACATAAACTCCACCGTGGCTGGCATTCCATTCACGCGTCAGTTCGATAAGACTGAACAGCACGCGTCCGCGCTCCCTGGCCATGACTTCGATACTGCCGCCTACCCGTTGCCATTCATATGCCCCCAGCGCCACGAAGAAAAGTGCAGACAGAAAGTACAGCGTTATCAGCATCCCGGCATAGCCGTCGAACACATGACGCGACCTGTCCCGGTCGGACAAGAGGGGTGCCACAGGAGGTGACGCGGTCGGCTTCATGCGTCGATTATGGCGCAGAAAGAAAGGTAGGGCATGAATGCGATGGGTCAGGCTTCCCGCAGCCCATCGACCACCCTACCAACCAGTGCTTGACGCGTCGACACAAGACCGACCACCACCACGCCCGTCAACCCGGCCAACATACCGACAAGTACGAGGCCGGGAGTCGGCAGGTAATCGAGTTGAAAGACCCAGCGCGCCAACGCCATACCCAGGGCTGCAGCCCCCAGGCCGGCAAGCAGGCCCGAAATTGCCCCCAGCATGGCAAATTCAGCGAACAGTGCCTGACGCAATTGTCGCTGCCGCCCGCCGAGCGCGCGCAACACCGCGAGATCATGGCTACGCTCGCCGGCACTGGTCTGCAAAGCGGCATACAGCACCACCAGCCCGGCCAGTAGCGCAAAGCCAAACACCAGCTGTACCGCACGCGCCACCTGATCAAGCGTCGTCTGCAACTGCCTTACCAGAGCGGCGACATCAATCACGGTGAGATTTGGGAATTGTCGGACAAGCTCACTGATGGTCGTCTCATGACCGGGCGGCAGATGAAAACTGGTGATGAAACTGGTCGGTTGGGCATCCATACTGCCGGCGGGGGCGATAACGAAGAAATTGACGCGCATCGAATCCCATTCGAGCTTGCGCAACGAAGTGATGCGTGCGATGAATGGCTCGGCAGCAATGTCAAAGGCCAACTCGTCACCGACATGCAAATTGAGCGTTTCGGCCAACCCCTTTTCCACCGAAAACTGGACACCACCGCCAACCGTATGCCAGCGGCCGGCGATCACCTGGTTGCCGGGGGGCAGGTCATCGCGACTCGACAGATTGAATTCGCGTTCGACCAGGCGCTGGGCGCGTTCATCGACAAAGTCGCGCGGTAATACCTTGCGACCATTTACGCTGGTCAGTCGGCCACGCACCATGGGTTCGAGACGCGGCTCGGGCAATCTCCGTTGAATGAAAAAGTCGGTGATGGCGGCACGCTGATCGGGCTGGATATTGACCAGGAAGCGGTTGGGAGCATCGGGTGGCACTTTCGCCTGCCAGGCCGATAACAGATCATTTTTTGCCAGCGTCAGGATCAATAGTGTGGTCAGCCCTAGTGCCAACGTCACCACCTGCACCAGCGTCTGGCCAGTGCGCCGGCGCAGATTAGCCAGGCCAATGCGCCAACCACCGACCAACATGCGGGTGGGTATCCAGCCCGTGAGGATCAGCAAGCCCCGCCCGGCCAGAGCAAACACGACCACCGCGAGCATGAAACCACCCAGTACCACAACGCCGAGCCGTGCATCGCCGGCCATCCACAACATCAACCCGGCCAGACACGCCATGCCCAGCAAATACGAGACAACCGACAACGGTTCTACCCCACCCCACTCGCGCCGCAACACGCGCACGGTCGGGACAGACTTCAGGCGCAACAAAGGCGGCAACACAAAACCCGTCACCAGCACAATACCGACCGCAAATCCGTGCACCCAGGGCAACCAGCCCGGAGGCGGCAGTTGCTCGGCCACCAAACCGGCCAACGCCATGTGCAACACGCCTTGCATCAGGTAACCGAGCGCCCCGCCCAACAGGGTCGCCACCAAGCCCAATACAACGAACTCACCCCCATGGATCAGGAGAATCTGCCGCTCGCTTGAGCCGAGGCAACGCATCACCGCACAGGCATCCAGATGCGTTTGCATATAACGGCGCGCTGCCATTGCGACCGCCACGGCGGCCAGCACCACGGTCAGCAATGCTGCGAGTCGCAGAAAACGCTGGGCACGCTCGATGATGTTACGGATTTCCGGGCGAGCGTTGTCCAGGCTTTCGAGTTTTTCGCCCCGCCCCAGATGGGTTGTCGCCCATTGGCGATACGTCTCGACGGCGGCCGGTTCGCCCGCAACATGCAGACGCCAACTGACGCGACTGCCCGGCCGGATCAGACGCGTAGCGGGGACATCCGCCAGATTGATGATGAGCCGTGGTGCCAGCGCGAATGGATTGATGCCACGATCCGGTTCCAGTGTAATGATCGCCGCGACTGTCGGCTGGAGTTCGCCCACGCGCAGATCGGCCTTGCCATCGACACCGAGCGTGGTAGCAAGCCGCTCATCAGGCCAAACCGTCCCGGGTGCGGGGATGCTGGCCGTCTCACCATCGCCAGCATTCAGGCGCGGCGCGATACGCATCGCGCCGCGCAACGGATAACCTGCGGACACCGCCTTGATTTCTGCGAGTTGCACGCCACTCGCACTCGCCACCATGCTGGGAAAACTGGCACTTTCAGCCAGACGTACACCGTGCTGTTGCGCCGCCTCGCGAAATCTATCCGGCCAAGGGTGATCAGCCGTCAACAGCAAGTCGCCCCCAAGCAACTGATGTGCCTCGCGCACCACCGCTCGTTCGACCCGGTCGGCGAGAAAGCCGACGCTGGTGAGTGCGGCCACCGCCAGCACCAGCGCCAGAGCCAGCACGTTCAACTCTCCCGCGCGAAAGTCGCGTACCAACATCCGCAAGGTAAGGCGCAGGGTGTTCAAACTACCAATTACGCATCTGTTCGATGGCCTGCTCGACACGCTCGAGGGCAATCACTTCGATGCCCTTGATCGCTTGTCGGGGCGCATTGGCCTTGGGAATCAATGCATGGGTGAAGCCGAGCTTGGCGGCCTCTTTCAGGCGTTCCTGTCCGCGCGGCGCAGGGCGGATTTCACCGGCCAGGCCGATTTCACCGAATGCCACCCATTTGCCGGGCAGGGGCTTGTTGCGCAGGCTGGAGACAATGGCCAGCAAGACGGCCAGGTCGGCCGCCGGTTCCTGGATACGGACGCCGCCGACGGCATTGACGAAAACATCCTGATCGCCGCACATCACGCCGGCATGGCGGTGCAACACGGCGAGCAGCATGGCGAGGCGCTGCGGATCAAGCCCTACCGTCAGACGACGCGGATTGCCGCCCATGGCGGAGTCAACCAGCGCCTGAATTTCGACCAACAGGGGACGCGTGCCTTCCTGAGTCACCAGTACGCACGACCCCGCCACATCCTGCGCGTGTTGCGAGAGGAACAAGGCCGAGGGATTCGACACGCCCTTCAGGCCCTTGTCGGTCATGGCAAAGACGCCCAACTCATTGACCGCGCCGAAACGATTTTTAACGGCACGCACCAGGCGAAAGCTCGAGTGCGTATCACCCTCGAAATACAGCACGGTATCGACGATGTGCTCGAGCACGCGCGGCCCGGCCAACGCACCTTCCTTCGTCACATGACCGACCAGGATGATGCAGGTGCCGGTCTGCTTGGCAAAGCGCGTCAGCTGCGCCGCGCATTCGCGCACCTGCGCCACCGAGCCGGGGGCTGATTGCAGGGCATCCGACCAGAGCGTCTGGATCGAATCGATCACTGCCACCAGCGGCTTTTCAACCTGTAAGGTGGCGATGATTTTTTCCAGATTGATCTCGGGTAACAGGCGCAAGCCGGCGGTCGGCAGTTGCAGCCGGTTGGCGCGCAGCGCCACCTGCTCGGCCGATTCCTCCCCCGAAACGTACAGCACCGACTGTCCGGTTTCAGCCAGGCGCGCGAGAGCCTGCAACAACAGTGTCGACTTGCCGATACCCGGATCGCCGCCGATCAACACTACCCCACCGGCAACCAGACCGCCACCCAGCACGCGATCAAACTCCTCGACCCCTGTGGGCAAACGCGGTTCATCGCGCGGCTTGATCAAAGACAGATCCTGCGGCTTGCTGCTGCCCGCGAGCGGGGTGAAACTCGCCCCAAAGCGCTGGCTTCCCGTCGTAGCGACTTCGGCGGCCGTTTCCACCAGCGTGTTCCACTGTCCACAACCGGGACATTGCCCCTGCCATTTCGGTGAGGTAGCACCACATTCAATGCAGGAATAAATTGATTTTGGCTTGGCCATGTTCAGTTGATTACGCTGACAGGAACGCGTGCTGCCAACGCGCAAAAAAGCTCATAGCTGATAGTACCGGCTGCGGTTGCCACTGCGTCGGCGGGCAGGACATTTTCGCCCGTCCTACCCCACAAGGTAGCCGTCCCGCCAGCGCCGACTTTTTCCGGCAGGTGAGTCAAGTCAACGCAGAGCTTGTCCATCGAGACACGGCCGAGGGTGCGGGTATGCAACCCATCCACCAGCACCGGCGTGCCGGTCGGTGCGTGACGTGGGTAACCATCAGCATAGCCACAGGCGACAATGCCGATGCGCATTGGCCGGTCAGCAGTAAAGGTGCAACCATAGCCGGCACACTCGCCGGCAGCCAGCATCTGCACCGCAATGATTTCGCTTTGCAGGGTCATCACCGGCTGGAGGCCAAGTTCGGGCGCTGATTTCATCTGCGGAAAAGGTGAGCCGCCATAGAGCATGATGCCGGGGCGCGCCCAGTCACCGATGGCATGCGGATAGCGCAACAAGGCAGCCGAGTTGGCCAAGGAGCGCGGATCGTCCATGCCGGCAGTCATGACGCCGAATCGTTCCAGTTGCCAATCCACACCGCGCGGTCCGTCGGCATCGGCAAAGTGCGTCATCAGGGTTTGTTCGCCAGCCTTGCCGGCGAGAGCAGTTTTCGCCAGCTTGAGACCGGCCGCATCGAAACCCAGCCGATGCATGCCACTGTCGAGCTTCAGATAAACCGGCATCTTGGTCGGCCAACCGGCATCAAGCAACGTCTGTACCTGATCAATCCGGTGCAGTACCGGGATCAGTTGATGCTCGACAAACAGCGGCAGCTCATCGGCTGCATAAAAACCTTCGAGCATCAGAATGGGGAGATTGAGGCCCGCCTTGCGCAGCTGCACGGCACGTTCGAGTTCGACCAAGGCGAAACCGTCGGCGTTGTCGGTCAGCGCCCCGACAACACGCTCCAAGCCGTGACCATAAGCATTGGCCTTGACTACGTTCCAAAGTCTGGCCGCACCGGCATGGCGGCGGGCGACGCTGAAATTGTGCCGCAGGGCGGCGAGGTCAATGATGGCGCTAATGGGTCGTGACATGGCCGGCGCCGACAAGAACTACTTGCTCTTGCACTCCTTGAGCTTCTCGGTCGAAAAATCGACGAACGCCGTGACCAACCGGGAGCGAAATTTCTCCTTGGGGTAGACCATCGAGAGCTTGCGCGTCAGGCGCGGCTTGAGGGGGATAGACACCAGATCACCCAGCCGCAGTGACTTCATTACCGAAGTACGCGAAGCGATGGCATAGCCAAGACCCGTTTCGACCACCTCGAGCAAGGCAACCGGGCTACCCAGTTCCATCACCGGCTGCATGTGATCGATATCGATGCCGTGTTTACGCAAATAAACCTCGGTGAATTCACGCGTACCGGAGCCGGGTTCGCGCGATACGAAGGGATGATCAGCCAGATGCTGCGGCGTAATTTCCTTGAGGCGCGCCAGCGGAAATTTCGGGCTGCAAATCACCTGCAATTCGTCCTCGCAACAAATCTCGGTTTGCAGGTTGGGCTGGTGCGAAGGCGATTCGATAAAGCCAATGTCGATGGTATGTTCGGCCACGCGGGTTTCGATGCTTTCCGAGTTGGCAACGATCAGCCGCGGCCGCACATTCGGAAATTTCGACTTGAACTCGCCCAGGATGCGCGGCAACAGAAACTCGGCAATCGTGGTACTCGCACCGACCAGCAGGGAACCGCCCACCTCACCGGTAATCTCGGCCAGGCGCACGTCCATCTCACCCGAAAGGCCAAGGATTTTTTCAGCGTAGGCGAGTACCAAGTCGCCGGCTGGCGTGAGCGAAATCCGGCCATGGCCGCGATCGAACAAGCGGGTATTGAAATGCTCTTCGAGCTGTTTTATCTGAAACGTCACCGCCGGCTGTGTCATGAACAACACCTCGGCTGCCTTGGTGAATGACAGCTGACGGGCAACGGCGTGAAAGACCTGAAGTCTGCGATCCGCCATGAGTGCTCCCCTCTTGTTTATTTATTACCCCGATTCAATCACAATTTCATGGCATAAGAAAGCCTGATAGCCGGGTTTTTTTCAGTTGCAGCGAATCCGCTACCGGCGGTTACGAATTTCCGCATAACGCTTTCGTGCTATAAACCGCCGGCCATGAGCCGCGGCTTCTATATCATCATGGCGGCGCAGTTTTTTTCTGCGCTCGCCGATAACGCCCTTCTGATCGCTGCGATCGCCATCCTGCGCGACATGCGGGCGCCGCCAGAGTATGGGCCGCTGCTCAAAACCTTCTTCACGCTTTCCTACGTCCTGCTGGCGGCTTTCGTCGGCGCCTTTGCCGACTCGATGCCCAAGTGGCGCGTCATGTTCATCAGCAACGGCATCAAGATCTTCGGCTGTGCGCTGATGTTTTTAGACGTGCATCCATTGATTGCGTATGCAGTCGTTGGCCTCGGCGCGGCCGCCTACTCGCCCGCCAAGTACGGCATCCTCACCGAATATCTGCCGCACCGCCTGCTCGTCGTCGCCAACGGCTGGATCGAGGGATTGACCGTAATGGCGATCATTCTGGGCGTAGTGCTGGGTGGTGCCATGATCCGGCCCGATTTCTGCCAGAGCATGCTGACGTTCGACTTCCCTTTCATCGACACTGGTATCGACACTTCGTCAGAAGTAAATCTGCTGATCATCGGCGTGCTCTACATTGTTGCTGCGCTGTTCAACCTGTATGTACCTGATACCGGGGTCGATCACAAACCGCTGAAGCGCAACCCGGTTTACCTGTTTCACGAGTTCAACCACTGCTTGAAACTACTCTGGCGCGACAAACTCGGTCAGGTGTCACTGGCGGTAACCACACTATTCTGGGGTGCCGGTGCCACCCTGCAATTCATCGTCATCGAGTGGGCGAAGGTCGCCCTTGATTACGATCTTTCGAAGGCCAGCATGTTGCAGGGTGTAGTTGCCATCGGGGTCGCCATCGGTGCGGTGCTGGCGGCAAAGCTGATCACCCTGCGCAAGTCAGTGCGCGTCATTCCGCTGGGTATCGCCATGGGCATCGGCGTGATGGTGATGATCGTGGTACGCGATACTTGGGCCGCCGTTCCGCTGCTGGTGCTGATTGGCATCCTCTCCGGCTTTTTTGTCGTGCCCATGAATGCATTACTCCAGCACCGCGGTCACATCCTGATGGGTGCCGGTCACTCCATCGCCGTACAGAACTTCAATGAAAATCTGTCAATCCTGATCATGACGGGCATGTACTCGGTGTTACTCAAGGCCGGCCTGCACATCTACTGGGTGATTACCATGTTCGGCCTTTTCGTCGCCGGGGCGATGTGGCTGGTCAAGAGATTTCACGACAAAAATCAGCGCGAGCACGACTCCGTCAGCCAACTCGACGACCTGCAGCACTGAGATTGGCGCTTGGCCTCAGGGCAGGTAGGGTTGCGGATCGACTGAGGGCTTCCTGCCCGCAACCAGATCGGCAAGCAACCGGCCGGAACCGACTGACATTGTCCAGCCCAGCGTTCCGTGCCCGGTATTGAGATAGAGATTGGCAATGCGCGTCGCGCCAATGATCGGCACGTTGCTCGGCGTTGCCGGACGCAGTCCGGCCCAGCGTTCGACGGCAGCTTCGTCAATTCTCAATTGTGGGAAGATTTGGCGCGTACGCCGCAGTAGCGTATCGATGCGCGCGTTATTCAGTGCGGTGTCGTAGCCGGTAAATTCCGCCGTGCCCGCCACGCGCAGACGCTGACCCAGTCTCGAGATGACCAGTTTGGCGCCATCATCGGTCAGACTAACCTCCGGCGCAGGGCCACCAGACGCCACCGGCACCGTAATCGAATAACCCTTGGCCGGATAAACGGGAACAGAGATACCGAGCGGACGCACCAGCAAGGGCGTGTAACTGCCACAAGCCACAACGCAGGCATCCGGGGCAAGGCGGGTGCCGTCGGCAAGCCGGATCGCCGCAATTCGGCCACCGGCCGTGTCGAGCGCAGCCACCGCCGTGCCGTAGCGAAACTGCACACCACGCACGGAACAACGTTCCGCCAGTGCTGCCGTAAAGCGCTGGGCATCCCCCGACTCATCATCACGGGTATAAGTACCACCGACGATAGGGGCCGCTGAATGAGCCAGGGCAGGTTCGATGGCGAGGCATTCGGCAGCTGTCCTGACAACGCGGTCGCAGCCGAATTCACGCATCAGCGCCGCTTGCGGGATGGCATGAGCGAACTCGGTCTCATCGGTATAGAAATGCAGGATGCCACGTGACATGGCGTCATATTCGAGATTCAAATCGCGGCGCAACAGCTTGAGCCGTTCCCTGCTATCGAGGGCCAGCGCCAGAATCGCCTGAATGTTGGCTCGGGTTCGCGCGGGCGTGCACTCACGCAGGAAGCGCAGACCCCAAGCCCATTGGGCCGGATCGGCACGCAAGCGCCACAGGAGCGGCGAATCCTCCCGCCCGAGCCACTTCAATATCTTCAACGGGGTGGCAGGATTGGCCCACGGCTCGGCATGACTGGTCGAGATCTGCCCGCCATTGGCGTGACTGGTCTCGAGCGCGGGACCGGGTTGGCGTTCGACCACGGTAACCTCATGGCCGTCCTCGGCGAGAAACCATGCCGAGGTCACACCGATCAAACCCGCGCCCAGCACTACAATGCGCATTCCGATACCCAGAGTAAAACAATGAGCGGCGATTATAAACAGGGCAACCCACGCAACATCGATGATGCCGAGTGGCAAAGCCGTCTGACCCCTGAGCAGTATTACGTCACGCGCCAGAAAGGTACCGAGCGGCCCTTTACCGGCGAATACGCGAACTGCAGCGATCCAGGCACCTATGTCTGCGTCTGCTGCGGCACTCCCCTTTTCGATGCTGATCACAAGTTCGACGCCGGCTGCGGTTGGCCCAGTTTCTGGCAACCGAAAATCGCCGAAAATATTGCCGAAGCAGATGACGTCGGTCACGGCATGCGCCGCACCGAAGTGATGTGCCGGGAGTGCGGCGCCCACCTCGGTCATGTCTTTCCCGACGGCCCGCGCCCCACCGGTCTGCGCTACTGCATCAATTCCGTTTCGCTGAAGCTGGAACGCAAGTAAACTCCCCAATCATGAAATTCCTTTTCGATCTCTTCCCGGTCATTCTGTTTTTCGCCGCCTACAAGTTCGCGGACATTTATGTCGCCACCGGCGT
>CAJBAP010000509.1 GCA_903950295.1 uncultured Rhodocyclaceae bacterium | reverse complement strand
TCGAACTGGCCGGCCATCTGGCCAAAGGGCGCGCCAGCGAGTTGTGGAACCGCTGCATGGAGTTTCGCTTCTGCGACGACATGGTCGTGAAAGGCGAATACAAGCACCGCCTGCCGGCCTGATTGCGGAAAGGTCGGTGCTGGCTGACCGGTGTCTCAGCGCTGCAGCCAGCGCCGGATCGTCGCCGGAAAGGTCTTCATGTCGAGCGGTTTGGCGATGTGGTCATTCATGCCGGCGGCGAGGCAGCGGTCGCGGTCTTCACTGAAGGCATCCGCAGTCATCGCCACGATGGGCAAGCTGTCTGCCGGA
The DNA here is from genome assembly GCA_903950295.1 of uncultured Rhodocyclaceae bacterium. The sequence continues at coordinate 4,620 of CAJBAP010000509.1, read as the reverse complement.
TGGGTGTCCCGGATGCGGCGAGTGGCTTCCAGGCCATCCATCACTGGCATGTGAATATCCATCAGAACCAGGTCGAAGGTTTGCTGTCCCACCAGCGCCACTGCCTCGGCGCCATTGATGGCCAATACGGATTCGATCCCCATTTTTTTCAACAACTGGCGGCCAATCTGCTGGTTCACCAGATTATCTTCCACCAGCAGAACGCGGCAGTCGGCGAGGCTGGCGGCCGTGTTTGCCGCGTCTCCCATAAAAGTCGGCGCTGGCGGGACGGCGTCAGCTGGTCCTTCACCCGCCAGCCAGTGGGTGGTCGGCGCTTCCTCCAGCGGCAGGCGCAAGGTAAAGGTACTACCCTTGCCGGGCAGGCTGGTGACGTCAAGTTCGCCGCCCATCATGAAGGCCAGGCGTCGGCTGATGGTCAGGCCGAGGCCGCTGCCGCCGTAGATACGCGTGGTGCTGCTGTCGGCCTGGGAGAACGGGGTGAAGAGCTTCTCCATGGTGGCGGCGGCAATGCCGATGCCCGTGTCGCTCACGGCGCAGACCATTTGCCCGGATACTGCCGATACTTTTAGTGCCACTTCCCCTGCCGGGGTGAACTTGATCGCATTGGACAACAAGTTCAACAGGATTTGACGCAGACGCAGGGGGTCGCCCATCAGGCGCTGCGGCAAATCGGTGGCGATCTCGATATGCAAACCCAAACCTTTTTGTTGCGTAGTGTGCTCCATCTGGCGCTGGGCATTGCCGATCACCTCGCGCGGATCGTAAGGTACGTGCTCCACCTGCATGTGGCCGGCTTCGATCTTCGAGAAATCGAGAATATCGTTGATGATGCCCAGTAAACCCTTGCCGGCCGACTCGATTTTTTCCAGGTAGTCGCGCAATTCGGGCGTGGGCCTGGCATCGAGCGCGAGGTGGGAGAGGCCGATCACGGCGTTGAGCGGCGTGCGGATCTCGTGGCTCATGGTGGCGAGGAAAGCGCTCTTGGCCTGGTTGGCAGTATCGGCGGCGGTGCTGGCCTGGCGCAAGGCTTCCTCGGTTTCCACCTGGTTGGTAATGTCCTGAACGGTGCCGATGCCAGACTTGAATTGACCCGCGGTGTCGAATTCGAGTTCGGCGCGTTCGCGTACCCACCTGACGCGATGGCCGACCCGAATGCGGTGACTGATGTCGTAAGGCGCGCCGCTGATGGCGTTGTGCCAGGCCATATCAACCAGTGCCTGGTCATCCGGGTGCAGGTGCGCAAGAAAAGTCTCGTAAGTGACGGGCGTACCGGGTTGGATGCCGAAGATCCGGTAAGTCGTTTCGCTCCAGCGCAAGATGTTGTCGGCGCCATTCAGCTGCCAACTGCCGACGTTGGCCACCTGCTGGGCGCGACGCAAGGCGTACTCTGATTCGCGCAGCGCCTCCTCAGCGCGCAGGCGCTCGGTAATGTCCTTGCTGATGCCGAACAAGGCCGGTTGGCCGTTCCATTGGCCGTGGACGACACGGGTTTCCACGGGGATCAATGCACCTCCTTTTGTTTGCAGGGGCACCGGGCAGGCATCGACCTTGCCGGCGAGCATTGCGCCGACGGTGCGTTCGGCCTCGCTACGCCGTGCTTCGGGATGCACCATCAGGACGCTCAGACCGTTTAACTCGTCAGGACTGAAGCCCAGCCGCTCGATCACCAGGTTATTGACGTGGAGAATCTTGCCCTCCATGTCCAGTACGAAGGCGAAATAATCGATCGAATCGAAGAAGGAATGAAAGTTTTTCGCACTGTTGGCGAGTTCATGGGTCTGTGCGGCAATGCGCTCTTCCTGCTGGCTGTTGAGGTGGGAATACGCATCCAGTGTCCGGCGCAGTGTGCGGGTCAGGCGGCCGATTTCGTCGCCGGCGTTGTCGTCTGGCAGTTGGCTCGGCTGGCCCGGGATGAGTGTGTCGCAGGCGTTGGCGACCGCGGTCAGGCGTGAGGTCAGCTGGTCGGCGCCACGTCGTGCCAACCACCAGATCAACCAACCCAGGAGTAATGCCGCCAGCAGATAAATGGCCGAGTGCAGCAGCAGTAACGGTAACCAGGTGTTGTGCAGCGAATAATATTCGAGTGAGAAGGCGAGATCAGCCAGGGGTTCGCTCAGTTGCAGTGCGTGGTGCGCAGGCTGGTTGACCGGGGTGTCAGCGGCGGGATGCCTGAGTAGCAGGCGCTCATTGCTCCACAGGCGCAGGCCGCGGCTATCCCCTATGGTTTTCAGCAGCGGCGCGAAGAGATGATCGAGATTCGCCACCGAGAGCAGTACGCCGATCGGCTCGCTTGTATAGGGATAAATCACCGGGTAGGCCGTGGCGATGGAAAGTTCGGCGCCCGGCAGCAGCATGCCGATGGGGCGTTTTTCAGCGAGCACCTGCCAGACCAGTTGATTGATGACAGCCTCGGAAACCGATGCGGGCAGATCGTTGCCGCTGACGCGCCGTGCGCGGTAATCCCGCAACTGAAGATGGTGGTCGGGCAGGACTTTCTCCTGTTCCTTGAGGTAGGGCCGCAGATACGCCTCGCGTCCGTAGGTGTCGCTGATGGCGGTCCAGACCAGTGAGCTTTCGCTGATGTTGCGCACGGTGCGCTCATGCTCAGCGATCTGCCCTTCCAGTTGCACCGCCAGCAGTCGTACCGATTGCTGGTTGGCTCCCTGCTCTGCCTGCGGTATCGCGGCGAGTGTGAACAGCATCGAGATACCGCCGGTCACGGTCATCGCGATCATCCCGAGCAGAAACGCACTGGCGCCGATGCGCCGCGACAGCGGTACATCCACACCGAACCAACGTTGCAGGAAGGTGGGCAGGGGGAAGCGCATCAATGCGGGGCCCGACGGTTGATGGGGATCAGCTGGTCATCAGGGGTATAGCGCGCCATGAACACCTGCTCGGGGGAGAGTGCATCGTGGCGCTCCGGGGTGAACGGCTTGGCGTAGCGGCGCACCAGGCCATCATGCGGCCCCAACTGCTCGAGCGCGGCGCGTACTTTGGCACGCTCGATGCTGCCGGCTTTCTGAATCGCCTTGGCGACGAGATGGGTGAGGTCATAGGCATGGGCTACGCCAACGGGGCTGATGACTCTTTCAGCCGGTTCGACGCCGTACCTGCTTTTCAGTGCTGCCAGCACGCGCTGCGCCGCCGGCGAGTTGTCGCCGACAAAGCTGTAGGTCTGCACTACGGCAAAGTCGACGGCATCCAGCGCTGCGCCGGCGATTTCGGCAAATTTCCCGCCGGTGACGCCCCAGTGGCTGACGATCGGCAGGCGCTGTTTTTCCACCAAGGCAGCCATTTCCCTGATGAAAAGTGCACCCTCGGCTTCGTTGGCGACCAACACGATGGCTTGGGCGCCGGCAGCGCGCAATTCCTGAAATTGGGGCATCAGGGTACGGTCGCCCCAGTTGTACCAGCGCTCGCCGACAATCTGCATGCCTAACGGGGACGCCGCCTTCGTCAGTGCGGCACTGTTGCTGCGACCCCAGCCGGTGTTGGGCAGGAGGACGCCGATGCGCTGTGCCTTTTTCTGATCGCGGGCGAAGCGCAGCATTGCCGGCGCCGCCCAGTCATCCTTGAGCGACAGCCGAAAGATCCAGCTCGGCTTGTGGTCGTGGTCGGTGATCGGGTTGGCCGAGCTCCAGGGGGCGAAGATCGGCACCCCCAATTCTTGCGCCACCGGGATCCATTCCAGAACTACGGGACTGAACTTGGCACCGAACACGCCCACCAGGTTGGGCAAGGCCGCCAGTTCGCGCAGGTTGTCGACACCGATCGCGGGGATCGAGCGGTTGTCACGGGTGACGAGTTCGATCGGACGCCCACCCAAAAGTCCGCCGGCGGCGTTGATCTCCGCGATGGCGATTTCCATGCCTTGCCGCACCGCCTGTGCCGATGTACTGGTCTGGTGGCCGAATTCGGCATCCAGACCGAGCAGGATGGGGTCGGCGGCAAGGGCGGAGAGGTTGAGGACAAGGCAGGCGGCAAAGCCGACGAACCATGAACGAAGCGCTGTCAGGTGCATGACGCACCTCCGTGATTTATTTAACTTTCGTATGATAACGCCGGTGCAAGGCCTTTTCACTTTCCATGACGAGCATGGCGAGCAATGCAAGCCCGATGATCTCGGCCCAGGCGGTGATGCCGATGGCCGCTGTGCCGAACAGTTTCTGGAAGACCGGCAGGTAGGTGAACATCAATTGCAGCAACAACATTGTGCCGGCGCCGGCCCAGACCCACAGATTCGAAAACGGCGCCACACGCCATACCGGCAGCGTCAATGACCGGCAGTTGAAGAGATAGGCGATCTCGATCATCACGAACACATTCACCGCGATGCTGCGTGCTTCGGCGAGCGACTGGCCGCGTTCGAGCGCCAGCAGGAAGAGGCCGAAGGAACTTGCCAGCATGAGAATTCCGACCAGTACGATGCGCCCGATCAGCATGCCGTCGAGGATTGGTGCCGCGGGCGGGCGGGGCGGGCGGCGCATGATGTTGCTTGCCACGGGCTCAAAAGCCAGAGGCAGGCCGAGCAGCACGGCGGTGGTCATATTGATCCAGAGAATCTGCAGCGGGGTGATCGGCAAAGTAACGCCGGCGACGATGGCGGCGAGGATCACC
>CAJBAP010000508.1 GCA_903950295.1 uncultured Rhodocyclaceae bacterium | reverse complement strand
CTGTGCTTTTTGCCTGCTTAATAGCGGCAGCTAAGAGGTATACAGAATCGTACCCTTGAGCAGCAGATACTGGAGAAGTATGGCATTGCCCGGCCGATGCCTGCAGAACAGTTACCTGCCTGGGTCAAAGCATGGCACCAGCCTGAAGAGTGGCAGGGTGTGCTGGTCTGGCCCAGGGAAGACCTGCCGCTGCTGACCGTCGAAATCGATCATCTGCGCTGGGTACGCCAGTTTGGCGCTGCCCTGCATACCGAAGGTGGGCCGTCGGTCCATTGGCCGCCGCTCGATCATCGGGCCTGCCGCTTTGGCCTGTGGTTGTCCGGGAGCGGGAAATCCCGCTATGGCCACCTGCCGTCCTACGCGCGATTGGTGGCGGTGCATGCTGATGTGCACGACGTCGGTGCAGACATCATGCGCACCCATGAACACGATCCCGAGGCCGCACGGGGCCGGGTCGGTGAGATCCACGCCTGCCGCGACCGCCTGTTGGCGCAATTGACCGTGTTGCGCGACGAGGCTAAATTTCCGCACCACTGAAATTCAGTACCCAATACGCTTTTCCCTCTTTTAGGACGAGGGTCTTTCCGTTATTATTCGGCTTTCCCGCTCCGGCTTTGTCATGACCAAATATGTCTTCGTCACGGGGGGTGTCGTGTCCAGTTTGGGCAAAGGCATCGCCGCCGCCAGTCTGGGTGCCATTCTCGAGTCTCGTGGCATCAAAGTTACCCATCTCAAGCTCGATCCCTACATCAACGTAGATCCCGGCACGATGTCGCCGTTTCAGCACGGCGAGGTGTTCGTTACCGAGGATGGTGCCGAAACCGACCTCGATCTCGGCCACTACGAGCGCTTTACCAGTGCCAAGATGGGTAAGCGCAACAACTTCACCACCGGCCAGATTTACGAGTCGGTGATCAAGAAAGAACGGCGCGGCGAATATCTCGGCAAGACCGTGCAGGTCATCCCGCACATCACCGACGAGATCAAGCTCTGCATCAAGCGCGGTGCGGAAGGTGCTGAAGTTGCCATCGTCGAAGTGGGCGGCACGGTGGGCGACATCGAGTCGCTGCCCTTCCTCGAAGCGATCCGCCAGATGGGTATTCTCGAGGGCAAGAGCAACGCCTGCTACATCCATCTCACGCTGGTGCCCTACATTGCCTCCGCCGGTGAACTGAAAACCAAGCCGACCCAGCATTCGGTCAAGGATCTGCGCGAGATCGGCATTCAGCCCGACATCCTCTTGTGCCGCGCCGATCGGCCGATCCCCGAGGAGGAGCGGCGCAAGATTGCGCTCTTCACCAACGTGCAACACGAGGCGGTGATTGCCGCGCTCGATGCCGATTCGATCTACAAGATTCCCGGCATGCTGCATGACCAAATGCTCGACGAGATCGTCTGTCACAAGCTGGGCATCCTGGCGAAGGCGGCCAATCTGTCGGCGTGGAAGAAAATCGTCGACGCACTCGAGCATCCCGAGCATGAGGTCAATATCGCCTTCGTCGGCAAGTATGTCGATCTCACCGAATCCTACAAGTCGCTCAGTGAGGCGCTGATACACGCCGGCATTCACACCCGCAGCAAGGTGAAGATTCATTACATCGATTCGGAAGAAGTTGAAACCAATGGCGCGCAAGCGTTGGCGACGATGGATGCCGTCCTCGTGCCCGGGGGGTTTGGCAAGCGAGGCACCGAGGGCAAGATTGCCGCGATCCGCTATGCCCGCGAGAACAAGGTGCCCTACCTCGGCATCTGTCTCGGCATGCAGCTGGCGACCATCGAATTTGCACGGCATGTGGCCGGATTGGCGGGTGCCAACAGCACCGAGTTCGATGCCGATACGCCGCATCCCGTGGTTGCCCTGATCACTGAATGGATGGATCGCGAAGGCAAGGTCGAACGGCGTGATGTCGATTCCAATCTTGGTGGCACCATGCGCCTCGGCGCACAACGCTGCCCCCTGAAAGAGGGCACACTGGCCGCCTCGATCTACGGCAAGGAAGTCAATGAGCGCCATCGCCACCGCTACGAGGTGAATAATGCTTACGTGCCCAAGCTCGAAGCGGCTGGCCTCGTCATCAGCGCCCGTACCCCGACCGAGAATCTGCCGGAGATGATGGAATTGCCGGCGAGCATCCATCCGTGGTTTGTCGGCGTGCAATTCCACCCGGAGTTCACCTCGAATCCGCGCACCGGGCATCCGCTCTTCATTGCCTTCGTAAAGTCGGCGCTGGCGAGACGGCAAGGTGAGCTGCAGGGCAAACAATGAAACTCTGTCACTTCGAGGTTGGCCTCGACCAACCCCTGTTCCTCATTGCGGGCCCCTGTGTTGCCGAGTCGGAACAGCTCTGCCTCGACATTGCCGGCCGGATGAAGGAAATAGCCGGCAAGCTCGGTGTTCCCTACATTTTCAAGGCTTCCTACGACAAGGCCAATCGTAGTTCGTCAAAGTCCTTCCGTGGCCTGGGCATGGAGGAGGGCCTGCGCATTCTCGCGGCGGTCAAACGCCAGATCGGCGTGCCGGTAATCACCGATGTGCATGCTGAAGACGAGATTGCCGCGGTTGCCGCCGTGGTCGATGTCTTGCAGACACCGGCCTTCCTCTGCCGGCAGACCGATTTCATCCAGGCTTGCGCCGCCTCTGGCAAGCCGGTCAATATCAAGAAGGGGCAGTTTCTTGCCCCGGGCGACATGCAACAGGTCGTCGCGAAAGCGAAAGAGGTGAATGGCGGGGCAGACACGATCATGGTCTGCGAGCGTGGCGCCTCCTTCGGCTACAACAATCTGGTGTCCGACATGCGCTCGCTGGCAATCATGCGCGAGACGCGTTGCCCCGTGGTTTTCGATGCAACGCACTCGGTCCAATTGCCGGGCGGGCAGGGCACATCCTCGGGCGGTCAGCGCGAGTTCGTGCCGGTGCTGGCCCGTGCGGCGGTGGCGGCGGGCGTGGCCGGGTTGTTCATGGAGACCCATCCCGATCCGGCAAAGGCCTTGTCCGATGGACCGAATGCCTGGCCACTTGGTCAGATGACAGAATTGCTGGAAACCCTGCTGGAACTCGATGCCGTGGTCAAGCGGCGCGGGTTCGCCATGGGTTATTGATTCAAACGTTTTTTATTGAGAGGTAAATCATGAGTGCAATCGTTGATGTCGTCGCCCGCGAAATTCTGGATTCCCGCGGCAATCCCACCGTCGAAGCTGATGTTCTGCTCGAGTCGGGCGTAATGGGTCGTTCCGCCGTGCCTTCCGGTGCTTCCACCGGTTCGCGCGAAGCCATCGAACTGCGTGACGGAGACAAGGCACGCTACCTTGGCAAAGGCGTGTTGAAGGCCGTCGAGAACGTCAATACCGAAATTTCCGAGGCGATCATCGGCCTCGACGCCGAAGAGCAGGCTTTCATCGACGGCGCGCTGATCGAGCTCGACGGCACTGAAAACAAGTCCCGTCTCGGCGCCAACGCCATGCTGGCCGTGTCGATGGCAGTCGCCAAGGCGGCGGCGGAAGAGGTTGGCCTGCCGCTGTATCGCTATTTCGGTGGTTCGGGTCCGATGAGCATGCCGGTGCCGATGATGAACGTCATCAACGGCGGCGCCCATGCCAACAACAACCTCGATATCCAGGAATTCATGATCCTGCCGGTTGGTGCAAAAAGTTTCCGCGAGGCGCTGCGTTGCGGTGCCGAGGTGTTCCATAACCTGAAGAAACTGGTGGACAAGAAAGGTTACCCGACCACGGTGGGTGACGAGGGTGGTTTCGCCCCCAACGTCGCCGGCAACAACGAAGCCATCGAACTGATCCTCAAGGCTATCGAAGCCGCCGGCTACACCCCGGGCCAGGATGTGGTGCTGGGCTTCGACTGTGCGAGTTCAGAGTTCTACAAGAACGGCAAGTACATTCTGGGTTCCGAAAAACTGGAGCTAGACTCTGCCGGTTTCGCCGACTATCTGAGCAGCCTGGTCGACAAGTATCCGATCATCAGCATCGAAGACGGCATGGCTGAAGGCGACTGGGATGGCT
>CAJBAP010000507.1 GCA_903950295.1 uncultured Rhodocyclaceae bacterium | reverse complement strand
GCGGTGACGCTGCGCGGCCTGCCCACCGATGTCTATTTCAAGGTCGGCCTGATCGCCATCATCGGTTTGTCGGCGAAGAACGCCATCCTCATCATCGAATTCGCGCGCGAATTGCAGGAGCAGGGCATGGAACTCGTCGAGGCCACCCTCGAAGCCTGTCGGCTGCGCTTCCGCCCGATCCTCATGACCTCGATTGCCTTTATCTTCGGGGTGCTGCCGTTGGCCATTTCCACCGGTGCCGGCGCCAACAGTCGCCATGCTCTTGGTACCGGTGTGATGGGTGGGATGGTAGCGGCGACGGTGCTCGCGGTGTTTCTCGTGCCGGTATTTTTTGTCGTCGTGCGGCGTATCTTTCCCGGTCATGCTCGGCATCATGAGGAGAAGAGCGATGTCTAAGCGCTTGCCCATCGTTCTTGCCATCGCCGCCGCCTTGTCCGGTTGCTCGCTGGTGCCAGACTACCTGCGTCCCGCAGCGCCTGTGCCTGAAGCCTGGAAAGTCGGCGCTGGCGGGACGGCAACGGTTGTCGTGAGTGACGACTGGCGCAGCTTTTTCGCCGATGCGCGCTTGCAGGAACTCATCGTCACTTCTCTCGAAAATAATCGCGACATGCGCATTGCCGTGGCGCGGGTCGCCGAAGCCCGCGCCCTGGCCGGCATCGCCCGTGCCGAGCGGTTTCCTGCTGTGGATGTGAATATTCAGCAGCAGGCCGCGCGGATACCCGGCGATCTGTCGTCCACCGGCCGCGAGATGATCAGTCGGCGCTACGACGCCAATCTTGGCATCGCTGCCTTCGAACTCGATTTCTGGGGACGCGTGCAAAGCCTGGATGCAGCGGCGCGTGCCAACTTTCTTGCCAGCGAATATGCACAGAGCGCCTTCCGGTTGACGCTCATTTCCGATGTGGCGTCAGCGTATTACAGCCTTATCGAACTGGATGCGCGTCTGGCACTTGCCGTAGACACAGTAAAGAGTCGGGCGGACAGTCGTTACCTGATCGAGAAACGACGTGACGTCGGACTCGCTGGTGACCTCGACTTTCTCGCCGCCGATGGTGCCTGGCAGAATGCACGTGCCGATGTGGCGCTTCTCGCGCGGCAGCAGGCGGCCGCTGAAAATGCCTTGCGCCTGGTGGTCGGTAGCGAACCCGGTGTTGCCGTCCCGTCAGGGCCGACTTTTCCTGCGGTGCCGGAAATCGCTGTCGGCCTGCCCTCTGAAGTGCTGTTGCGTCGCCCGGATGTGCTTGCCGCAGAGCAGAAGCTGATCGCCGCCAACGCCATCATCGGCGCTGCCCGTGCTGCTTTTTTTCCGAAGATCGTGCTTACCGCCGTGGCCGGTAGTGCAAGCCCCGCGCTGGCCGGACTGTTCGGTGGCGGCAGCGGTGCCTGGAGTTTCGTGCCTTTGCTGAAGTGGCCACTGTTCGACGCCGGCCGTGCTGAGGGTAACGTCGATCTCGCCGAAGCGCGCAAGAACATTGCTGTCGCCGAGTACGAAAAGACCATTCAGCAGGCTTTCCGCGAGGTGGCCGACCTTCTCTCGGCAAACAAATATTACGTTGAACAATTGCAGGCACTGGAGGCAGCAGCGACCGCTCATGGTGAACGTCTCAAACGTGTCGAAGCGCGCCACATCGCAGGCGTATCAAGCTACCTGGAACTCCTCGATGCCCAGCGCGATCACTTTGTGTCGCAGCAACTGGTATTGGTGGCGCGCCGGGCTTTGGCTGTTACTTCAGCGAGTCTCTACAAGGCGTTGGGTGGAGCCTGAGCGGAATCGCTGCTGGCCAGTCGCGCGAAAATCAGCTACAGTTCCCGCACAATTTCTTATAACCATAAATCAGTGAGGTCATCATGAGCAACAAAGGGCAGATGCTACAAGACCCTTTTCTTAACACGCTGCGTCGCGAGCATATTCCGGTTTCAATCTATCTCGTGAATGGCATCAAACTGCAGGGCCAGGTCGAATCTTTCGACCAATACGTCGTGCTGCTCAAGAATACCGTCACCCAGATGGTATACAAGCATGCCATCTCCACCGTGGTGCCCGCTCGCCCGGTCAGTATCAGCAGCGAACCAGATTCGGAGTGATTTCATTGGTGGGCAGGTGGTTGGTCAATGTTTGAAAGGCCGGCTGCCGGCGAGAATGCCCTGCTGGTCCAGTTGGATTTTGGCGCCGGTGATTTTGCCGAACGATTTTCCGAATTCGAATTACTGGCCACCAGTGCCGGCGCACGTCCGGTTGCCACGATAACGGGGCGCCGCGGGCATCCCGACCCGGCTACCTTCGCTGGTAAAGGCAAGGTGCAAGAGGTTCTCGCGGCCGCCACCGAGACAGGCACCGATCTGGTGATGTTCAACCACGAGTTGTCGCCTGGGCAGCAGCGTAACCTCGAAAAGGCTTTGGAGCGACGGGTCATTGACCGCACGGCCCTGATCCTCGATATCTTTGCTCTGCGCGCGAAGAGCCACGAGGGCAAGTTACAGGTCGAACTGGCTCAACTCGAACACCAGATGACACGGCTGGTGCGGGGTTGGACCCACCTCGAACGCCAGAAGGGCGGCATCGGCCTGCGTGGCCCCGGCGAAAAGCAGTTGGAAACAGACCGCCGTTTGCTCGGCAAGCGGGTCGCCCTGCTGAAAGACCGACTCAAGTTGCTGGAGCGTCAGCGTGCCGTGCGCCGCAAACAGCGTAGCCGTGGCGAGGTGCTGTCGGTGTCGCTGGTGGGCTACACCAATGCCGGCAAAAGCACATTGTTCAATGCGCTGACCAAGGCGGGTGCCTATGCCGCCAACCAGTTGTTTGCCACGCTGGATACCACTTCACGTCGTCTCTACGTGCCAACCTGCGATCTGGCGGACGGCCGGTCGGGCTGTCAGATCGTGATTTCGGATACCGTCGGTTTCATCCGTGATTTGCCGCACGCGCTCGTGGCTGCCTTTCATGCCACGCTGGAAGAAACCGTGCAAGCCGATTTGCTCTTGCATGTGGTCGATGCGGCCAGCCCAGACCGCGAACAGCAGATAGAAGCGGTGACTGAGGTGCTGGAAGAAATCGGTGCTGCCGCCGTACCGCAAATCGTCGTCTGGAACAAGCTCGATCTGATTGCAGCCACTCCCGGAGTCGAGCGGGATGATTGTGATAACATCGCCCGCGTTCGAGTCAGCGCCCGTACCGGTGCCGGACTTGAACTGCTGAGAGCGGCGCTGGCAGAAATGTCACTCAAGCTCGCAGCGCCCATTGAATTCAATAACTCCCGATCCCATAACGATACCCATGATCACCGGCATTCTGATGTCGCTCAATGACCACGGCTGGGGTAACGACCCCGAGCGTGGCAACCGTAGCAAT
>CAJBAP010000506.1 GCA_903950295.1 uncultured Rhodocyclaceae bacterium | reverse complement strand
GAGCGATGTTGCCGTTCTGCCAGAGCTGATCGCTGCAATCGTGCAACGTTTCGGTCGCCTCGATGCGCTGGTGAATAACGCGTCCAGTTTCTTTCCGACACCGCTCGGCAGCATCGACGCGGCAGTCTGGGATGACCTCATCGGCAGCAATCTCAAGGGCCCGCTCTTTCTCAGCCAGGCGGCTGCGCCGCAACTGGCCAGGGCATTGCTGCCCGGTGGCGGTTGCATCGTCAACATCACCGACATCCACGCCGAGCGGCCGCTCAAGGGTTATCCGCTCTACTGCACCGCCAAGGCCGGCCTGCTGGGCCTGACGCGTGCGCTGGCGCTGGAACTTGCCCCGGCAGTGCGCGTCAATGCCGTTGCCCCCGGCGCCATCGAGTGGCCCGAAAACGACAGCGACTTTCCGGCCGCCGCGCGCGCCGCGATCATCGACCACACGCTGCTGAAGCGTGTTGGCAGCCCCGCCGACATCGCGCGCACCGTCAAGTTTCTCGTCTTCGATGCGCCTTACATCACCGGGCAGGTCATCAACGTCGATGGCGGCAGGACTGCACATCTGTGACAACCTACAAAGCGGCACACAAGCAGGAATTCGAATCCAATAAACTCGCCAAGCGCCTGCGCCGCGAGGTCGGCCAGGCCATCGCCGACTTCAACATGATCGAAGAAGGCGACCGCGTCATGGTCTGCCTCTCGGGCGGCAAGGATTCCTACGGTCTGCTTGATGTGCTGCTCTACCTCAAGGAAAAGGCGCCGATCAATTTCGAGGTGATCGCCGTCAATCTCGACCAGAAGCAGCCGGGTTTTCCTGCCGAGGTGCTGCCGGCCTATCTGGATGGACTGGGCATCCCCTATCGCATCGTCGAGGAAGACACCTACTCGATCGTCAAGCGCGTGATTCCCGAGGGCAAGACGACATGCTCACTGTGTTCGCGCTTGAGGCGTGGCATCCTCTATCGCGTGGCCGATGAAGTCGGCGCCACCAAAATCGCGCTCGGCCATCATCGCGACGACATCCTCGCGACACTCTTCCTTAACCTGTTTTTTGCTGCCAAGCTGAAGGCGATGCCACCCAAGCTGGTGTCGGACGATGGCAAGCACATCGTCATCCGTCCGCTCGCCTATTGTCAGGAGAAGGATCTCGTCGAATGGGCGCAGGTGCGGGAATTCCCCATCATTCCCTGCAACCTCTGCGGCAGCCAGCCGAATCTGCAGCGCCAGCAGGTCGGCGAAATGCTGCGCGACTGGGATCGCCGTTTTCCCGGTCGTGTCGAGACGTTGTTTCGCAGCCTCGCCAATGTCGTGCCTTCACACCTGATGGATGGACGGCTTTACGATTTCACCGGCCTCAAGGCGAGCGGCACACCCGACCCCGACGGCGACATCGCCTTCGATGCTGACGAAGTGCCGGTAGCGGCGGTCGCGGTGAATCTACTGCGTTAAGCAGGTTTTATTTCGCTGCCTGCGCGTCCTTCTCGCACTTCTTCATGAAAGCGCCCTTGGCAGCGCCGGCCAGCGGCTTGCCATTCTTGTCGATGGCCTTGGCTTCGCAGCCGGCAGCAGCAGCAGGTGCCTGGGCGGCACCGGTACATTTCTTCATGAAGGCGTTCTTGGCGGCACCGGCCAGCGGCTTGCCATTCTTGCTGATGGCCTTGGCTTCGCAGTCGGCGGGGCTGGCTTGGGCAAAGGCGAATGAGCTGAAGCAAAGGATGGCGGCGGAAACGAGCAGTTTTTTCATGGTGACTCCTGGGTGGGTTGGGTGGGCTGAGTGTTGAGTCTGCAGTTTAGTGTACGTGAGGATGCTCGGGGGTGACGTGGTGGGTTTCCATGGCGGCATGGTGTTGCAGTTCATGCAGGGGCCGGCCGGGCATCTTGTGGCCGACCCATTGCGGTAGCAGTGATCCTGCCACCATGCCCAGAGCAGAGACGGCGAGGCCGATCAACTGCGGCGGGATGCCTTCTGCGCCAAGCGCGTAGCCGTATTCACCCCCGCTGCCACCATTGGCGATGAGTACCTCGACGAGAATCCACGACAGCAAGCCGCCGAAGATGGCCGCCAGTGCGCCCTGATTCGTGGCGCGCTTCCAGAGGATGCCGGCCAACAGCGGCACGAAGGCGCCGGCCAGCGTGATCTTGTAGGCGTTCTCGACCATCTTGAAGATCGAGGCCTCCGAGTTGAGCGCGAAGGCCAGCACCATGCCGGTAAAGCCGACCAGCGTGACACGCATCACCAGCAAAAAGCGGTGGTCGCCCATGCCGGGAAAGAAACCCTTGATCACGTTTTCGGCGAAGGTCACCGACGGGGCGAGCAGCGTCGCCGACGAGCAGCTCATGATGGCCGACAATACCGCGCCGAAGAACAGCACCTGGGCGAACAGCGGCGTGTGCTGAAGCACTAGTGTAGGCAGCACGAGTTGCGAGTCTTCCTCGAGGATCTTCGCGAACAGCTCGGGGTCGATAAGCGTGGCCGAATAGGCGATGAACATCGGCACGAAGGTGAAGCAAAAATAGATCGTCGCGCCCAGCAGAGAACCATACAAGGCAATCTTTGCGCTCTTCGCCGAGGTGACCCGTTGGAATACATCCTGTTGCGGAATAGAACCCATCATCATGGTGACCCAGGCGCCGAGAAAGGTCACCCACTTCAGCGGGTCGGGCTCGGGAAAGAAATCGAGCTTGCCGGCCGCGCGAGCATGGTCGATCACGGCCGTCGCGCCACCGCCGACTTTTCCGCTGACGATCCAGGCGATGAACAACAGGCCGCCCATCGACACGGCCATCTGCACGAAGTCGAGGATGGCCACCGAGAACATGCCGCCGAAGGTAGTGTAGGTCAGCACGATGGCGGCACCGAGGATCATGCCGGTCTGCTGGCTGACCGTGCCGTCGGTGACGACGTAGAAGATCAGCCCGAGCGCCTTGATCTGCGCCGCCACCCAACCGAGGTAGGAGGCGACGATGCACAGTGTGGTGAGAACCTCCACCACGCGGTTGTAACGCATGCGGTAGAAGTCGCCGAGCGTAAGAATGTTGAGCCGGTAGAGGTAGCGCGAGAACAGGATGCCGGCGAAGACGAGGCAGAGCGAGGAACCGAAGGGATCGGCAACCACACCGGTCAGACCGTCCTTGACGAAGGTGGCCGAGACGCCGAAGACGGCTTCGGCGCCGAACCAGGTGGCGAATACCGTGGCAGTGACCACCGGTAGTGGCAACGAACGGCCGGCGACGGCGAAATCCTTCGCACTGTGCACGCGCGTCGCGGCAAACAGGCCAATGCCCACCGAGACCATCAGATAGAGAATGACGAACCACAAGAGCATGAGCGGCTCCAGCGCAAGGAATGAAGACCCCGAAAACAGCGGGCGATTATAGCGGCAGCGAAAGCACGGCCAGGGGACTGGTCAGCCGGCGATTGCCAGCCGGTTTCTGCCCGCTGCCTTGGCCTGGTAGAGCGCCTGGTCGGCGCTGTCGATCAAGTCTTCCGCCGTGGCGCCATGATCGGGATAGGCCGCCAGTCCGATGGACATGGTTACGCTGATCTC
>CAJBAP010000505.1 GCA_903950295.1 uncultured Rhodocyclaceae bacterium | reverse complement strand
GGCGAGCCCGTCATAGCCGGACAAATAGAGCGTGCCGGCCATACCGATGAAGCTGGCGGCGGACATCCAGTCGGCGCCGGTCGCCATGCCGTTGAACAGCGCAGGCACGCGTCGTCCGGCAACGTAGTACTCGCCGACGTCAGACGTTTTCGACATGAAGCCGATGCCGGCATACAGGCCGATGGTGGCAAACAGGAAGATGTAGCCGAGGACTTTGTTCGGCACACCCATCTGCTCGAGGATGCCGATGAGAATGACAAATGCGATGAAACCGCCGGTGTAGAAGCTGTAGTAGCGCTTCAGGTTGGCGGTAAATTGGGATTGGGTTACTTGTTGTTCGGCCATTAGTCGAGCTCCCCTTCGTGGACGCCGTATTCCTTGTCCAGGTTGTTCATGTAGTGGGCGTAGTACCAGATGATCGCGACATAGATGATCAACGAACCCTGCGCCGACATGTAAAAGCCCAAGGGGCCAATGAAGGTGATCTCGTTAAGCTCGCGGGCAAACCAGCCCATGACGAACGTGGCCAGGAACCACAGGACGAGCAAGAAACTGCTCATCTTCAGATTGATGTTCCAGTACTGCTTGTGCTTCTCGGTGAGCTGCATGGATCTGCCTCCTCGATTTATTGGACTTCATTTGTCCGCGTCCCGGCAAAAGGGCACGGCATCTGCTCGACCCAACCGTCTATGCGGTTTGCGCTGCGGGTCAGTTCGCCACACTTCAATACCCTTTGCGGCGACGCGATACTTTGCCTTGAAGCTTACAAAATGCTTACAAGCATCAATAACTAATTGATGCAGTGCGACATTTTAGATCGCAAGCAAGGTCTCATTTATTTCTATGGCATTATTGAAAACGAGGCGAATCACGGTGCCGCATCCCTCGGGATTATCGAGCACCTCAATGCTGGCCCGGTGCAAGTCGGCAATCTCGCGCACGATGGCCAAACCAAGTCCACTACCCTCCGCATCCGTGTCCAGCGCGCGATAGAAGCGTTCGAAGACGCGGGAGCGATCCTCTTTGGCGATGCCGATTCCCGTGTCCTCCACCTCCAGAATCCAACCGAATGTGGCGCGTAAACGCACGGTGACGCGGCCGCCCGCAGGGGTGTATTTGATGGCGTTGTCGACCAGATTGTCGATCATCTCGCGTAGCAGCAAAGGCACCCCAAAAATAATCATCTTTTTCCCAGCTTCTTCGAAACCGAGGTCGATATTGCGCGCCAGCGCGCGCGGCACACAGTGGGCGGTCACCTCGCGCACCAGGTTTTCCAGGTCGACCGGTTCCTTGTCGTGCACGGTTTCGTGACTGGCTTCGGCACGCGCCAGTTGCAGCAACTGGCTGGTGAGGTGAGCGGCCCGGTCGACGCCGCCGGCGATGCGCTGCAAATATTCGTGCAGTTGCACGTAATCGGTTTCCTGCAGGGCAAGTTCGGTCTGGGTCTTCAGCCCGGTCAACGGCGTTTTCAGCTGGTGCGCCGCTGCGGCAATGAAGCGATGTTGCGCTTCGAGGTTGTCTTCCAGTCGCGCCATCATGTCGTTGAAAGCGGCGATGACCGGACGCAACTCTTCCGGCACATTGCGCAAATTGATCGGCGACAGGTCGTCCGGCCGGCGGCGGCGGATGCGGAGTTGCAAACGTTTGAGCGGCGCCAAGCCACGCGTCAGCCCCAGCCAGACGAGCGTCACCGCCAGCGGAATAATGGCGAATTGCGGCAGCAACACGCCCGAGATGATGCGTGACGCCAGTTGTTCGCGTTTGTGGCGGGTTTCGGCCACCTGCACCAGCACGGGCGGCTGCCCGGGCTCTGCGGGCACAAACTGATAGGCGACGCGCGTCTCCTCGTTGTGAATTCGTTCATCGCGAAAACGCAGCGTCTGCACGTCCTCTGCCGAACCGGGGACTTCGACACGCGGAATGTCGCTGTCGCCAACCACCAGTTCGCCATGTGGTCCGATCACCTGAAAATAGGTCGTGTCGTCCTCGTCGGCGCGCAGCATATCGCGCGCCGGGCCGGGCAGATTCACTCTCACCCGGGCATCACGAATCTCCACCTGCCGGGAAATCGCCACGACGTGATCGCCCAATTGCCGGTCGTAGGGCAGGTCGGCAATCTGGTTGGCGACGTGATTGGTAGCAACAATGGAAATCGGCCAGAGGAACAACAGCGGCGCCAGCATCCAGTCAAGAATCTCGCCGAACAGCGAGTGTGGCTCGATCGGCTGAGTGTCGGCCGCTGACTTGGCCGTTGGTGTCGCCTCAGCGGGCGCCGTCATGTGTTGGATCAGGCTTTACCAGGCTGTAGCCGAGGCCGCGCATGGTGTTGATGCGCACATGAGTGTGCTCGAGTTTCTTGCGCAAGCGGTGCACATACACCTCGATGGCATTAGTGCTGACTTCTTCGCCCCAACTGCACAGGTGGTCGACCAGTTGGTCCTTGCTCACCAGGCGTCCGACTCGCAACAGCAGGATTTCGAGCAACGCGAGCTCACGCGCAGAAAGATCAAGGATCTGGTCGAAACAGCGCGCGACGCGTTCGCCCTGGTCATAGCTGAGACAGCCATATTCAATGCGGTTCGGCATCGCGGTGCCGCGTCGCGTCAGTGCCCGCACCCTGGCTTCAAGCTCCGGCAGGGCAAAGGGCTTGGTGAGGTAATCATCGGCACCGGCATCGAGACCGCGCACGCGATCTTCGAGGCCATCCTGCGCCGTCAGGATCAACACCGGCATGGCATTTTTGCGGGCGCGCAGGCGCTTCAACACTTCAATGCCCGGCAACTTCGGCAGGCCCAGATCCAGCAACAGCAGGTCATATGGCTGCGAGGCCAGCGCCGCATCGGCATCTGCGCCATTCTTGACATGATCGACCGCGTAACTGGATTTGCGCAAGGCACGCACCAGCCCATCGGCGATCATCGGATCATCTTCGGCAAGCAGGATTCGCATGGTGCGGGCATTCTAACGCCGTCCCCGCAGTGGCGGCGAGGCGACAATGCCGTCCCGCCAGCGCCGACTTTTTCGGCGGCCCCAAAGCAAACGCCCCGCACGGTTTCCCGTGCGGGGCGCTGCTATTCAGGAGGAAGGTGGGTAACGGGAGGAAACTTCGTTTCCTTCTGTTCCTATCCTGACATGATGTAACCGGTGAAACCGATTACATCATGTCCATGCCGCCCATACCGCCCATGCCACCCATGCCAGCGCCCATACCGCCGCCACTGGAGGGTTTGTCTTCGACCTGCTCAGCCACCATGCAGTCGGTGGTAAGCATCAGGCCAGCGACGGAAGCAGCATTTTGCAGCGCGATGCGCGCGACCTTGGTCGGATCCAGTACGCCCATGGCCACCAGATCACCGTACTCGCCGGTCGCCGCGTTGTAGCCGTAGTTGCCCTTGCCTTCCAGCACCTTGTTCACCACCACGCTCGGCTCGTCACCGGCGTTGGCGACGATCTCGCGCATCGGCTGCTCGACAGCGCGCAGCACGATCTTGATGCCGGCCTCTTGGTCGTGGTTGGCACCCTTGACCGAGACGTTGGCGCGGGCGCGCAGCAGCGCGACGCCGCCGCCGGCGACGACGCCTTCTTCAACGGCGGCACGCGTGGCGTGCAGCGCGTCTTCGACGCGGGCCTTCTTCTCTTTCATCTCGACTTCGGTGGCAGCACCAACCTTGATCAGCGCCACGCCGCCGGCCAACTTGGCCACGCGCTCCTGCAGCTTTTCCTTGTCGTAGTCGCTGGTCGCTTCCTCGATCTGGGCACGCACCTGGGCAACGCGACCCTTGATGGCGTCCTCGGAACCAACACCGTCGATCAGGATGGTGTTCTCTTTCGACACTTCGGCACGCTTGGCCTGGCCGAGATCCTTCAGCGTGGCCTTTTCCAGGGTCAGGCCGACTTCCTCGGCGATCACCGTGCCACCCGTCAGGATGGCGATGTCTTCGAGCATGGCCTTGCGACGATCACCGAAGCCCGGGGCCTTGACGGCAACGGTCTTGAGGATGCCGCGCAGGTTGTTGACCACCAGGGTGGCCAGCGCTTCGCCATCGACGTCTTCGGCGATGATCAACAGCGGACGGCCAGCCTTGGCGACTTGCTCGAGCACGGGCAGCAGGTCGCGGATATTGGAGACCTTCTTGTCGTGCAGCAGGACGAAGGGGTTGTCCAGAATGGCGATCTGCTTTTCCGGGTTGTTGATGAAGTAGGGCGACAGGTAGCCGCGGTCGAACTGCATGCCTTCGACGACTTCCAGTTCGCTTTCCAGTGACTTGCCGTCTTCGACGGTGATGACGCCTTCCTTGCCGACCTTGTCCATCGCATCGGCGATGATCTTGCCGATTTCGGCGTCGGAGTTGGCGGAGATCGAGCCGACCTGAGCGATCTCTTTGGAGGTCGTGCAGGGCTTGGAGATCTTCTTCAGTTCTTCGATGATGGCGGTCACGGCCTTGTCGATACCGCGCTTCAGATCCATCGGGTTCATGCCGGCGGCAACGTACTTCATGCCTTCGCGGATGATCGACTGGGCCAGCACGGTGGCGGTGGTGGTGCCGTCACCGGCGATGTCGGAGGTCTTGGAAGCAACTTCCTTGACCATCTGGGCGCCCATGTTCTCGAACTTGTCCTTCAGTTCGATTTCCTTGGCGACGGAAACGCCGTC
>CAJBAP010000504.1 GCA_903950295.1 uncultured Rhodocyclaceae bacterium | reverse complement strand
TGCTTGATCACACTTTGGTTAAGATTTGCCATGGGGTTACTCCTCTTTCGAGTTCAGTTTCGATAAAGATTCGCACCTCTATCTAAACGGGTAACCCCACCTCTTGCAACTCGATGGTGTCAGATCAAGTCGCGTTCACTATAGATCATGTCGGTGATGCCGGCGGCCACGGCTTCTTCCACCGCGTACTGGATCAGCGGTTTGTCTACAATAGGCATCATTTCCTTGGAGATGGCCTTGATGGCTGGCGGAAACGGGTGCCCAGACCGGCCACAGGAAATACGGCTTTGGTGACTTTCATGGGATCAAGGCGCTCGGTTCAAGGCTTTGGGCTACCGGTGGCGTTTTGCTGCCAGCGCCAGGCGTCGGCGCACATGGTGGCCAGGCTGCGGGTGGCTTTCCAGTTAAGCAGCCGTTCGGCCAGGCTCGGGTCGGCCCAGAACTGGGCGATGTCGCCGGCGCGGCGGGGGCCGATCCGGCAGGGGATGGGATTGCCGCTGGCGTGTTCAAAGGCCTTGACCATGGCCAGCACGGAGGTGCCCTGGCCGGTGCCGAGGTTGACGGTGAGCATGGCGCGGCTGCGCTGCAGATAATTCAGCGCGGCGAGGTGGCCTTCGGCCAGGTCCATGACATGGATGTAGTCGCGCACGCCGGTGCCGTCGGCGGTCGGGTAGTCGTTGCCCCAGACGTTTAGGTAGTCGCGCTGGCCCGATGCGACCTGGGCGACATAGGGCATGAGGTTGTTGGGGATGCCTTGCGGGTCTTCGCCGATCAGGCCGGATTCATGGGCGCCTACCGGATTGAAGTAGCGCAGCCGCGCCACGCGCCAGCGCGGGTCGGAAACGTGCAGATCGGCGAGGATGTCTTCGATGATGAGTTTGCTGCGGCCGTAAGGATTGGTGGCCGAGGTGGGCATGCTTTCGACAAAGGGCACCACGGGTTGGTCGCCATAGACGGTGGCCGATGACGAAAAGACGATGTCACGAACCCCGGCGCGTTCCATCGCGGCGAGCAGTTGCAGGGTGCCGTGTACATTGTTGTTGTAGTAGCGCAGCGGCTGCTCGACGGATTCACCCACGGCCTTGAGGCCGGCAAAGTGGATGACGGCGTCGATGGCATGTTCGTGGAACAGACGGTCCAGCACGGCGACATCGCGGACGTCGCCTTCGACGAACGCGGGGCGCTGCCCGCAGAGGGTGGCCAGGCGATCGACCACAGCGGCTTTGCTGTTGCTGAGATTGTCGAGGATGACCAGACCATGCCCCGCCGCAGCGAGGGATACACAGGTGTGCGAGCCGATGTAGCCGGTTCCGCCGGTGATGAGGACGTTCATGGTTCAGGCGATAAACTCAAGGGGCGGGATGGCGGCGAGGGCTTTGCGACGACGTAGCGGACACCGGGGGAGGGTTTCACCTGATCTCCGTCGCGTATCACCGAGGTATCGATGCCGTGCACGAACCCGCACCGAGTAGTGGCCGATTCAATGGGAAGGTGTTTAATCCGGTTGTCGTACGCAATGACCTGCAACTTTCGCCCGGCTTCAATCTGCAGGCGCTCACGGGTGGCCTGAGGAATGACAACCTGAAACTTGGCCGATACGGTGACTGACATCATGAGGGCTTTCTATTTACTAGCCACTAAAGTTAAACTGATCGATGTATCTTTTTACCAAATTATGATCGATAAGATCATTGGTAATCATAGACACGGGTCTAGGGAAAAAGTTGGCGCTGGCGGGATAGTGGGTGCCACTCATATAAATCCTATTCAGTTAGATCAATACCATTCCGTGCGGTATCTCATTCCACGGGAAGCCTGGCCGCCACCTCCAGCAGGTCGAACCTGCTATCGATTTCCACCGGCAAGGGTGGCAGTCGTTTCAGTCCCTTTAATGCGGCCAGCACCCTGGCGTCCTGGGCCGGTTGGCCCGACCCGGAGGCCAGTTCGACTGAACTGACGGTACCGTCACGCCGGATGGACAGGGCAACGATCAGGCGATTTCCGGGGGTGGCGCGCGCCATGGTCGTCGCCAGATGGCGCTTGAGTTCGGCCCGCAGCGATTTGAGATAGGGGGCGACGGTCGGCCGGCTGTCATTGGAGCCGACATAGAGCTTCTGCTCGCGCCGTTGGTATTGCTCCAACCCCTGCTCGATATGCTCTTCCAGCAAGTCCTGTTTTCCGACCCGCGGCGGGGTTCGGACCGGCTTCGCCGTCGCGACCGGGGCGGGCGGCAACGTCGGCGGCGGACGCATCACTGCGGTGGCCTTGAGTGGCGGCAGGGCGGGCGACGGCGCGGGTGGCGGAACGGGGGGACTGGGGGCCGGAGTGGATGGCGGCAGTGCAGAATTGGTGCCGGCTGCCAGCACGTCGCCACGCCGGGTGCCGGCCAGACGGGCCTGCCAATACAGCACCCCGTTGCGGTCGGGCAACTGGCCGAGGCCCCCCTCTTCGTAGAGCCTGACCATTCGAACGAGCGCCGGCTGATAGCCGTCGACTGCCGCATCACGAAAATACTTGAGCGCCAGCGTGTAATCCCGGGGGGTGCCGAGCGCTTGCTCGTGCATGGTGGCCAGATTCATCATGGCTTCTGCCGATCCCAGCGCCTGGGCCCGGTAAAACCAGTCCAGCGCAATGGAGTAATTTCGCTCGACCCCGGCACCACGGGCATACATCACGCCCAGTTTGTTCATGGCGGAGGGGTGTCCGATGGCGGCCAAGCGGTTGAATTCCGCCAGCGCCGCCGGAAAGTCGGCGCGGTCATAGGCGGCCACCCCTTCTTCTAACCCGGCACGGGCCGGCGACCATGCCAGCACGACAGCCAGTAACAAGATCCTGATCACGATTTGGTTCGCATTCGCTGCCCGCATAGCCCGCTCGAAATGCGATTCTATGTC
>CAJBAP010000503.1 GCA_903950295.1 uncultured Rhodocyclaceae bacterium | reverse complement strand
GGCGGTGTCGGCGACTCCAAAGGCATGATCGAGTCCATCCTGCGCGAAAAGCACATCAAGTGGATCTGCAATGCCAAGGTAAGCAAAGTCGAAGCCGGCAAGATGTTCGTTACCGAACATGACGAAAATGGCCAGCCCAAGAAGGAGCATGTGCTCGACTTCAAATATTCGATGATGCTGCCCGCCTTCAAGGGCGTTGACGCCGTCATCGGCATTGAAGGCCTGGCCAATCCGCGCGGTTTCATCATCGTCGATCCGTTCCAGCGCAATCCGAAGTACAAGAACATCTATTCGATTGGTGTGTGCGTCGCCATTCCGCCGGTGGAAGCCACGCCGATCCCCGTTGGCACACCCAAGACCGGCTACATGATCGAGTCGATGGTGACAGCCACGGTACATAACATCCGTCTGGCAATGGATGGCAATGAGCCGGACCAGAAGGCCACCTGGAATGCGGTTTGTCTCGCCGACTTCGGCGACAGTGGCGCCGCCTTCGTTGCCATTCCGCAGATTCCGCCGCGCAATGTCAGCTGGTTCAACAAGGGAAAATGGGTGCACTTGGCCAAGGTTGGTTACGAGAAATATTTCATCCGCAAGATGAAAAAAGGCAACACCGAACCGATTTACGAAAAGTACGTGCTCAAGTTGATGGGCGTCACGCGTTTGCACAAATAAGCCATGCGTATAGCCACCCGCCTCGCTCTTCTTGCAGTCATTGCATGGCTCGGTGCTGGTGCCCCCCTGGTTAGCGCCGCCGAAAAAAAAGTCGGCGCTGGCGGGACGGCATCAGTTGTCAAGAACCGTATCGTCATTCAGGTCAACGAGGACGACTCGAAGAAGTGGAATGCAGTACTCGGCAACATCGGCAATATCCAGACCGAACTCGGCAAGGAGAATGTGGCCATCGCCGTGGTCGCCATCGGTTACGGGTTGGGTATGTTGACGGTGGACTCGCTCGCCGCCAATCGCGTACAGGATGCCATCGCTACGGGGGTCGAGTTCGTCGCCTGCGGCAACTCGATGAAGGCGCAGCATGTCGAGAAGGATGACCTTACGCCCGGTGTCACGGTAGCGGTCGCCGGCTATGTGGAACTGATGCGGCGTCAGCAGCAGGGCTGGGTCTACTTGCGCCCCTGATTGGAGCAGGGTTTTTCCGCGGACCCGGGGCTGTTATGCTGCGCCGAGGGTGCGCAAGACGCGGCACCAGCAACCCAACCGAGGAGATATTCATGCACAAGCTTCAGCGTACCATCACGCTTACATTGACGGCCGGCCTGCTTGTATTGGGGGGGCTGTTCGCTGGCGTCGGGTTCGCCTATGCCGGTGTCGATGACGAAGAAAAGGTCGTTTATCACATCAATGACAGCGCCAATGCGCGCCCCCTATTCAATAACGTGCGCAATCACCTGGTTGCGTCCCCAAAAACAAAAATTGTCGTCGTCGGCCACGGCAAAGGTCTCGACTTCATGCTCAAAAATGCCACAGATGCGGGCGGCAATCCCTACATCATCGGCATTGAATTGCTGACCGAGAAGGGCGTTGAATTTCGCGCCTGCCGCAATACGCTTGCGAGCCGTAGCCTGAAGGACGATGCCGTGGAGGAACTGGTAAAAGTTGTCCCTTCCGGGGTCGCCGAAATCGGCCGCCTGCAAGCAAAAGAAGGATACGTCTATCTCAAGCCCTGAGTTGCCACGTTTAACGGAGATCGACACCATCCTGCTCGACATGGATGGCACGCTGCTCGACCTCCATTTTGACAACCATTTCTGGCAGGCTCATGTGCCGTTGCGCTATGCCGAGGCGCGCGGCCTGCCTCACGCCGTCGCGCGTGAGGAGTTGATGGCGCGCTACCACGCCCGTGCCGGTACGCTCGAGTGGTATTCCATCGACTTTTGGGACACCGAACTCGAGCTCGACATCATGCGGCTCAAGGAAGAAGTGGCTCACCTGATCGGCGTGCATCCGGCCGTCACCGACTTTCTCGCCGCAATGCGCGTCGCGGGCAAGCGGCTGGTGCTTGCCACCAACGCCCACCACAAAAGTCTCGCCCTCAAGCTGGCGAAGACCGGGTTGGAGCCACACTTCGATGCCATCGTCAGTTCCCATGCGCTGGGCGTTGCCAAGGAGGCGCGCGGCTTCTGGGAAAAACTCATGGCCCTCGAACCCTTCGATCCCGAGCGTACGGTTCTGATCGACGACAGCCTGCCGGTGCTGGATGCCGCGCGCGATTACGGGATCAAGTATCTCGTCGCCGTGCGCCGGCCAGATACAAGGCAACCCGCCAAGGACACCGCCCTTTACCCCGCGATTGACAGCTTCGCCGAATTGCTTGCATAATGAGAACCGTTCTCATCTAAACCAGCAATCACCTTGTCCCTTCCTCCTCATACCTTTCCCCTGAACGGCCCGCTGATGCGGGGTGTACGTCGGCCACGAGTCGCTATCGTCGGCCAGGCCCGTACCGGCAAAAGCCGCATTTTCAAGGCCGCATCGAGTACCTCGGTGCGCCACGAGCGGCTGGCCGGTATTGGTCCGGCTTACGAGGAATGCCAGGTCGAGGTCGGTCTCGACCAGATTTCGCTGGTCGATCTGCCCGCGATCGACAGTTTCCATGAGTTGCGGGGTGACGTCCCCGTCGTCCTCAAATACCTGCTCTGGGGCGACCGCTGGCCAGCCATTGCTCGCCACGAAGCGCATCAGCCGGAATCTGCCTTCGCCGCGCCCGACGTGTTGCTGCTGGTAATGGATGCCACGGCGCTGGAGCGCGATCTCGAACTGGCGCTCGAACTCGCCCAGATCGGCAAGCCCATGGTCGTCGCGCTGAATCGCATGGACGAGGCGCGCGCGAAGCGGCTCTTCATCAACGTGCGTGCGCTATCGGCCAAGCTGGGCGTTCCGGTGGTACCCACGGTTGCCCACATGGGTATCGGCCTCGCCGATCTTTTCAGCACCGTAATCCGCGCCGCACGCGAAGGGCGCGCCCCGACGCCGCAGCCGCCCAGTCCGCATATCGCTGCGCAGATGGCACCCATTGCGGAGATCGCCTCCCAGGCTGATGTCGCCACGGCCTTCACCATGCCGACCACTTTCCTCGCCTTGCAGCTGGCAGAAAACAACGACTATTTTTTCGACGAGCTGCGCTGCCATTTTTCCTTCCGGCACGCAGCGTTGCTCTCGGCGCGCGACACAGCCGACAACGCGCTGCCACGCCCCCTGTCGGACGAGATTCACGCCGATCGCCACCACCGTGCCGCGCTCCTCTTTGAGGCGGTCACCCGCCCCGGCGGCGAACAGCTTGGGCC
>CAJBAP010000502.1 GCA_903950295.1 uncultured Rhodocyclaceae bacterium | reverse complement strand
CGTTCCGTCAGCACCGAGAAAGCCTCTTCCCACGAAATCGCCTCGAATTCACCCGCGCCACGGTCGGCCCCGGCCTTGCGGCGTAGCGGCCTGGTCAGCCGCGCCGGCGAATACTGTTTCATGATGCCCGACGAACCCTTGGCGCAGATCACGCCCTTGTTGAGAGGGTGATCGGGGTTGCCGTCGATATAGCGCACCTCGCCATCGCGCAGATGGACGCGGATGCCGCAACGGCAAGCACACATGTAGCAGGTCGTCTTTTTGACTTCCTGCACCGGTTGCGCGGATTGTGGTGTCATTTCTGTCGGATCCCGGTCGGGTTCATTAGAGTTTTGCGATATTCTTGCAGCCAAGCTTCCCCGTCACAAGGGAATAATTTTTATTTCGCAATAAACTATAGCCGAATAATCCGAGGAGCAGCGCCATGGCCAGACCCATACCAAAGTTCACCGACCGAGAGCGCCAACTCGTCAGCCAATCAATTTTCGAGCGCTGTGGCAACGTGGTGCCGCTGGAAACCGCCGAATCGGAGCTGCAACTCAATCTGTTAAAGGACGACCTGACGCCCTGCCCGACCCTCACCTGGGATGAGCAGGGAGCGCGTTTTGTCATTTTCAAGACCGGTGACAGCCGCTTCCGCTGCCAGTTTTACTACACCGAGGTCGAACAATTCAACACCGGCAAGGACGAATACGACAGTCTCGGTGATTGCGTAATCACCCTGCTGCAAGTGCAAGCGAATTATGAACGCGAACGTCAGAGCATACGTTCGGGCATGAACGCCGTGGATTTCAGTAAGGCCAACGACGGCGACGAATACTTCGCGCCCATCATCATCTGAGATGA
Source organism: uncultured Rhodocyclaceae bacterium (assembly GCA_903950295.1). The sequence goes on along the minus strand of CAJBAP010000502.1, from coordinate 1,797 downwards.
GGCAACCATGAAAATCTGCATTGTTTCGGACAGTCATGATCGCGGCCCGATGCTGGCCGAGGCCATCGCCACCGCCCAGACCGAGGGTGCCGAAGCCGTCATCCACTGCGGCGATGTCATCGGGGTTAACACCGTCAAAGCCTCGCTCAAGTTTGGCCTGCCCTTGCATGTCATCCACGGCAACAACCTCGGCGATCTGGTCGCGCTGGCACGCGTTGCTGTCAAATCGGATGGCGTGCTGAACTATCACGGTCGCGACGCCGACCTCGAAATTGGTGGCCGGCGCATTTTCATGACCCATTACCCGCACTACGGCCACGGCATGGCCTGTACCGGTGACTACGACCTGGTGTGTTGCGGCCACAGCCACGAACCGGTAATCCGCCAGCAGGCGAACATCAAGGGCGGGCAAACCTGGCTGGTCAATCCCGGCACCGTCGCCGGTCTGGGCGCACCGACGGCAACATGGATTCTGGGCGACCTGGAAACCATGCACTTCGAGATTCGCACGCTGGCGCGCTGATTTTCCTGAAAAAGTCGGCGCTGGCGGGACGGCACCGTGCCGTCGGAAAACCATTTACCCACTCTATTTATCCATAGGAACATTCTGGCTGGCATTTGATCTAGCGCAGAAACTCCTCCGAAAGTTGGCGGCTACAATCGCGCACCATTTCTGTAGTACCCACTCCACGGAGGCTTGATGACGGCTTCAATCGCAACCAACCAGACCATTCTGGTCGTCGGCGGCGGCATCGCCGGCATGACGGCGGCCCTCGAGGCAGCCGAATGCGGCAAGCAGGTAATTCTGGCGGAAAAGACCCCCACGCTGGGTGGTCGTACGTCCCTGCTGTATCGCTACTTCCCCAAGATGTGCCATCCCACCTGCGGGCTGGAGATCAACCTCAAGCGCCTCCGCGGCAATCCGAATGTGCGCGTGATGACGATGACCGAAGTGGCCGCCGTTTCCGGCAGCCGCGGCGACTACAACGTCACGCTGAAGATCAAGCCGCGCTTCGTGACCGAGAATTGCACGGCTTGCGGTGACTGCGGCAAGGCCGTCGAGACCGAAATTGCCAATCCGGCCAACTACGGGCTGGACAAGATCAAGGCAGCCTACCTGCCGCACGGCATGGCGTATCCACAGCGTTTCGTCATCGACCCCTCCATTGTCGGCACGCCCGAGGGCGAAAAAGCCAAAGCGGCCTGCAAGGCCGGCGCGGTTGATCTGGCCATGCAGGAAGAAAGTGTCGAACTCAAGGTCGGCAGCGTGATCTGGGCCACCGGCTGGCGTCCGTACGACGCCAACAAGATCCAGCCTTACGGCTACGATCGCTTCGCCAACGTCATCACCAGCCTCGAGTTTGAGCGTCTCGCCGATCCACGCGGCCCCACCGGCGGCAAGCTGCTGCGCCCCGGCGACGGCAAGGAAGCGAAGAATATCGCCTTCATCCAGTGCGCCGGCTCCCGCGACGAGAACCACCTGCGCCACTGCTCGCGCATCTGCTGCATGGCCACGCTCAAGCAGACCCAGTATGTACGCGAAGCCTGTGGTGACGCGGGCAACTCCACCATCTATTACATCGACATCCGCGCCATCGACCGCTTCGAAGACTTCTACCAGAACGTGCAGAAGGACCCGACGGTGAGCTTCATCAAGTCGAAAGTCGCGCGCATCGCCGAGAACAAGGAAAACGGCAATCCGATCCTGCACGGCGTCGATACCGAAGGCTACAACCGCTATGCCACCGAGCACGACCTCGTCGTACTGGCCGTCGGCATGGAGCCGGAAGTCACCGG
>CAJBAP010000501.1 GCA_903950295.1 uncultured Rhodocyclaceae bacterium | reverse complement strand
GTCTTCAGTGAAGGCTTCGCGTTCGACAGCATCGCCGGTACCGCCAGCATCACCCGGGGCCTGATGAAGACCGATGCCCTCAGCATTCGCGGCCCGGCGGCGAAGGTGCTGATTGCGGGGCAGGCCAATCTGGTTGCTGAAACACAGGACCTGAAGGTGCGCGTCGAGCCCGCCGTCGGTGAGTCGATTGCCGTGGGTGCGATGATCGCCAACCCGGTGGTGGGTGCGGTCGCCTGGGCAGCCCAGAAGATGTTGAACAATCCGCTTGATCAGGCATTTGCCTTCGAGTACGCCGTTACGGGGGGCTGGACCGATCCCAAAGTGGAAAAACTGACCCGCAACCCGCAAGAAAAGAAAACGTCACCGCCATGAACACCACAATGCGCATCGCCGCCATCCAGATGATTTCCACCCCGGATGTCGTGCCGAACCTTGCTACCGCCGCGCGCCTGATCGCTGATGCCGCCGGGCAGGGTGCGCAGCTGGTTGCGCTGCCCGAATACTTTCCCATCATCAGCCCAAACGATGCCGATCGGCTTGCCGTGCGCGAAGACGACGGCAACGGTCCGATCCAGGCTTTTCTGGCCGCGACGGCTGCGCGGCACGGCGTCTGGCTGGTGGGCGGCACCTTGCCACTGACGGCGGACGATCCGACCAAGCAGCGCAACGCCTGTCTGGTTTACGACCCTGAAGGTCGCCGGGTGGCACGCTACGACAAGATCCACCTGTTCGGGTTCCAGAAGGGCGACGAGGTATACGACGAGGCCGCCACTATCGAAGCGGGGCCGCCCACGCCCGTTGCTTTCGATGCGCCTTGCGGCCGCGTTGGTTTGAGCATTTGTTACGATTTGCGCTTTCCCGAGTTGTTTCGCGGGCTTGCCCAGTGGTCAAGTCCGCTCGACCTGATCGTCCTGCCTGCGGCGTTTACCGACACCACCGGCCGCGCCCATTGGGAAGTATTGTTGCGCGCGCGGGCCATCGAAAACCAGTGCTATTTGCTGGCAGCGGCGCAGGGCGGCTTGCACCCGACCGGCCGGATGACGCACGGCAACAGCATGTTGATCGACCCATGGGGTGAAGTGATCGCCCGCATCGACAAGGGAGAGGGCGTCGTCATCGCGGATCTCGACCCCGCACGGATTGCCGCAGTCAGGGCGAGCCTGCCGGCGCTTCAGCATCGCAGGCTGTAAACTCAAAAAGTCGGCGCCAGCGGGACGGCGCCTCCGGCAACATTTCGGATCCAATCATGACCATTGACCAAAACAGTCTGTTGCGTACAGCTGAACAACAGCTGCTGACGCCCTACGACCTGACAACCGGGCAACTCACCGGCGTCTTCGGCGAACTCTTCGGCCACCGGCTCGACAGTGCCGATCTCTACTTCCAGTTTGCCCGCTCGGAAGCCTGGAGCCTCGAGGAGGGCATCGTCAAGTCCGGCAGCTTCAATATCGAACAGGGCGTCGGCGTGCGTGCGGTGAGTGGCGAAAAGACCGCCTTCGCCTACTCGGACGAGATCAGCATGCCGGCACTGTTGGGCGCGGCGCGGGCGACGCGGGCGATTGCCCATCAAGGAGGCAGCGGCAAGGCACCACTGCTGGCCGGGCGTGGCAGCCTCGCGCTGTATGTGGCAACCGACCCGATCGGCTCGCTGCCCGATGCTGCCAAGGTGAAGTTGCTCGAGCGCCTGGAACAACTGGCGCGCAAAGCCGATCCGCGGGTGACCCAGGTGATGGCCCACATTGCCGGCAGTTGGGAAACCATTCTGGTGGCGCGTTCCGACGGCCATCTGGCCGCCGACGTGCGGCCGCTGGCGCGCGTCTCGATCACCGTCATCCTCGAAGAAAATGGCCGGCGCGAACAGGGCTCGGCCGGTGGCGGCGGGCGCTTCGACTACGGTTATTTCAACGACGAAATATTGGCCGACTACGCGGCAAAAGCCGTGCATCAGGCTTCGGTCAATCTGGCCGCGCGCCCGGCGCCGGCCGGCGAGATGACGGTGGTGCTGGGGAGCGGTTGGCCGGGCATTTTGTTGCACGAGGCGATCGGCCATGGTCTCGAGGGTGACTTCAACCGCAAGGGCAGCTCGGCCTTTTCCGGCCAGATGGGCAAGCGGGTCGCGGCCAAGGGCGTCACGGTTGTCGATGATGGCACGATTCAGAATCGGCGCGGTTCGCTGACGGTCGATGACGAGGGCAACCCGACGCAGCGCACCGTGTTGATCGAGGACGGCATTCTCGTCGGCTACCTGCAGGACACGCTCAACGCCCGTCTGATGGGTGTGAAATCGACCGGCAATGGCCGTCGTGAATCCTATTCCCATCCGCCCCTGCCGCGCATGACCAATACCACCATGGCGGCGGGTACCCGCGACCCGCAGGAAATCATCGCCTCGGTAAAGAAGGGTTTGTATGCCGCCAACTTTGGCGGCGGACAAGTCGATATCACCAGCGGCAAGTTTGTCTTCTCGGCGGCCGAGGCCTATCTGATCGAGAACGGCAAAATCACCCAACCGGTGAAGGGCGCAACGCTGATCGGCAACGGCCCCGACGTGCTGAAGCGCGTGTCGATGATCGGCAACGACCTGGCGCTTGATCCTGGTGTCGGCACCTGTGGCAAGGATGGTCAGAGCGTGCCGGTCGGGGTGGGTCAGCCGACCCTGCGTATCGACGGTCTGACCGTCGGTGGTACCGGGTGAGCACTGGTCCAGTGATGTCCCTGGAATTATCTGCAATAATGGCAACGATAACTCCAAAAACGAAGTGTATATGGATTCATTAGCAAGATTCTTACGCGGTCCGGCCGCCAGCTTTTTCCTCTTTGGGCCACGCGGAACAGGTAAATCAACCTGGTTGCGCTCGGCGCGAAATGGGGCGACTTGGCTTGACCTGCTTGATCCGGAGGCGCAGCGCCTGTATCTGGCACGGCCGGAACGGTTGCGCGAGTTGATTGCCGGGCATCCTCAGACTGGCGATGTAGTGATCGACGAGATCCAGAAGGTGCCGGCCTTGCTCGACGTGGTGCATGAATTAGTGGAAAGCGACAAGCGGTTGCGCTTCGTCCTCACCGGTTCCAGCGCGCGCAAGCTGCGGCGCGGTGCGGCGAACCTGCTGGCTGGACGGTTGGTGGAGGCGCGCATGCATCCGTTTATGGCGGCGGAACTCGGTGCGGCCTTCGATCTGCAGCGGGCGCTGACCATCGGTCTGGTGCCGCTGGTGTGGAATGCGCCCGACCCCGCAGCGACGCTGCGCGCCTATGCCTCGCTCTACCTGCGTGAGGAAGTTCAGGCCGAGGCGCTGGTGCGGGACATTGGTGCCTTTGCGCGCTTTCTCGAATCGATCAGTTTCTCGCAAGGTGCCTTGCTCAACCTGGCAGAAGTAGCGCGCGATTGTCAAGTTGGGCGCAAGACAGTCGAAGGCTATCTCGGCATTCTCGAAGACCTGCTGCTTTCGTTTCGCCTGCCGGTATTCAGCAAGCGGGCCAAGCGCATCCTGGTGGCGCATGAGAAGTTTTACTATTTCGATGCCGGCGTGTATCGCTCCCTGCGCCCCGCCGGCCCGCTCGATCGCCCCGAAGAAATAGCTGGCATGGCGCTGGAAGGCTTGGTCGCACAACATCTGCGCGCTTGGATCGACTATCGTGCGACCGGGGAGAGACTGTATTACTGGCGTACCAAATCGGGTGCCGAAGTGGACTTCATCGTCTATGGCGCAGACGTCTTCTGGGCTATCGAAGTCAAACATGCCGCCAAAGTCAGCAGCAAGGATTTACGAGCCTTGCGCGCATTTCGTGAAGACTACCCTGAGGCGAAAGCCTGCCTGCTCTACATGGGCAGGGAACGTCTGGCGATAGATGGTATTCCTTGTCTTCCCTGCGCGGAGTTTCTCGCGGGCCTGCATCCCGACCGTGCAGAGTTGCCGTGATGTGATGGCGGGCGAGGATGTGGGATCCTTGGTGATATCGGACGCGACTTGATCGAAAAGTCGGTGCTGACGGGACGGCTTAGCCCAGTTTTTCGGTGCGATTACGGCCGTTGACTTTCGCCAGCTTCAGGGCTTCTTCGGCACGGACGAAGGCGCTGGGCAGATCGTCCTCGGCCTTGATGGGCACTACGCCGCAGGAGATGGTGAGCGCTTCCCGGCTTGGTGGTATGCAGATGTCAGCAGAGGTCACTGCTGCACACAGGCGACCGGCAATCAACTGCGCCTCGGCGAAGGGGGTATGGGGCAGCAGGATGGCAAATTCGTCCCCGCCAAAGCGACCGATCAGATCTTGTGGGCGCAGCGATTCGGCGACGGCGCGGGCGATGCGCCGCACCGCGCTGTCGCCCGTAAGATAGCCGTTGCGCTCGTTGATACGGGCCAAGTGGTCGATATCGACCATCACCAGACACTGCGGTGCCTCATCCTGCCGGCAGCGACGGATCTGGCGCATGAAGGTATTGTCGATCCAGCGCCGGTTGTGCAGGCCGGTGAGCGGATCAACGCTGCTGGCCGGCTCGAATTCAAGGGAGAGACTTTGCGTCGTCACCAGGGTGAGGTTGTTGTTGCGCACCCGTCCGGTCATGATGGCGAGCAGATTGCGGGCGATCAGCGGCGCCACTTCGATCATTTCCCACATGCGTTCGTGGGGGATGCCGAACAATTCGCTGGGCGCTGCGGCCAGTACCAATGCGGAACTACGTTCGCCATCGATCAGCGACATTTCTCCGGCGCACTCGCCGGCTTCCAGAATGGCGTTGGCCGGCATGTCGCGGCCCCCTGCATAAACTCGCAACTGACCGGAAAGCACGAGGTACAGCGTGCTGTTGCGGGCACCCGACTCGATCAGCGTATCACCGGGCATCAGTTGATAACGCGCGCAGTTGCCGAGTAGCGACTCGAGCAGCTTGACGTCAACTTGCCGAAACAGGCGGCTTTCGGCCAACTGGATGCGAACTTCTGGTTTGATCATGGGGGAATCCTGACAAGACCCACGAAGGATATAGCCGCACTCCGGCGCGGGCAAGCTTTAATGGGCATGGGAATTGCTGCACTACGGTAAAATTGCGGCCTTTAGCACTTATGCCGCCGGCCACCCCCATGAAACACATTGTTGACGACGTTCGCATCCGCGAGATCAAGGAGCTTTCACCGCCGGGTCACGTCCTGCGCGAATTTCCGGCAACTGATTCTGCGGCCACCACGACCTACGATGCGCGTGCAGCCATCCATCGCATCCTGCATGGTGCCGACGACCGTCTGCTGGTCGTGGTCGGACCCTGTTCGATCCACGATTTCGATTCGGCGCTGGAGTATGCACAGCGCCTCAATGCTGAACGCAACCGGCTGGCGGACGACCTGCTGATCCTGATGCGCGTCTATTTCGAAAAGCCGCGCACCACCGTGGGCTGGAAAGGCCTGATCAACGACCCGCGCCTCGACGGCAGCTACAAGATCAATGAAGGCCTGCGCCTCGCGCGGCGCCTGCTCTGGGAACTGGCCGAGATGGGCCTGCCCTGTGCCACCGAGTTCCTCGACACGATCACGCCGCAATACACCGCCGACCTGATCAGTTGGGGCGCCATCGGCGCGCGGACGACCGAGAGCCAGGTGCATCGCGAACTGGCTTCCGGCCTGTCTTGCCCGGTCGGTTTCAAGAACGGCACCGACGGCAACATCAAGATCGCTGTCGATGCGATTCGTGCCGCGCAGGCGCCGCACCATTTTCTCTCGGTGACGAAGGCCGGCCACTCCGCCATCGTGTCGACCAACGGCAACGAGGACTGCCACGTCATCCTGCGCGGCGGCAAGCAGACCAACTTCGACCATGCCAGCATCGACGCCGCTTGCACAGAATTGGGCAAATCCGGCCTGGCGGCGCGCGTGATGGTCGACTTCTCGCACGGCAACAGCCGCAAGGATTACCGGCGACAGAAGGAAGTTTCGTCTGATGTGGCCGCGCAACTCGCTGCCGGTGAAGATCGTATCTTCGGCGTGATGGTCGAATCGCACCTGAACGAGGGGCGCCAGGATTTGCAGCCGGTCCAGCCGTTGGCTCACGGTGTGTCGATCACCGATGCCTGTCTCGGCTGGGATGACACCGTGCTGGTGCTTGACCAACTGGCCGATGCCGTGAAAAAACGCCGCATGGCACTGGCCGAACGCTAATTCAACGAGTGCTGGCATAATGGCGCGGTTACCTGTCCCTTTACCCAGACATGAACGGTTCCCCAAGCCCTGATCACTTTGCTGCTTTCGAGTACCTCGGCGACGCGGTGGGTTTTGTCGACCGTATCCTTGAAATCATCGAACATATTCATTTGTTCGAAGATTTTGAGCGCGAGGAAATCGATACCCTGGCGCGCTATATGCGTTGCTACCGGGCAGATAACGGTGCTGAAATCATTCACGAGGGCGAGCCTGGCGACTTCATGATGCTAGTGATCGACGGTAGCGTCGAAATCCTCAAGATCGACCCGCGCGGCCTGCCGCAGCGCATGGCTACTGCCGGGCCCGGCAAGACGCTCGGCGAGATGTCGCTGATCGATGGCGAGCCCCGCTTTGCCAGTTGCGTGACGCTGGAATCCACGCTGTTCGCGGTGCTTGATCGCGAAGGCCTGATCCGTGTCGTTTCCGAAGAGCCCAAGATCGGCGTCAAGATTCTGATGGAGTTGTTGATGCTGCTCAATCAGCGCCTGCGCTCGGTGAGCGGCGACCTCATGAAGTGCCTGGACAACAAACGTTTGCGCCTGCGCTGAGCGACTAAGCGTTTTTACCCTTTTGCCACAGCACGTCGCCCCGGCCGGCGTGCTTGTTCAGCCAGCGTGCCAGCACGAACAAGAGATCCGACAGGCGGTTGAGGTATTGACGCGACGGCGCCGAGACGGCTTCGTTGTGCGCCAGCGCCACTACCGCGCGCTCGGCACGTCGGCAGACGGTACGGGCCTGATGCGTGAGCGCGGAAGCGCGCGTGCCGCCGGGCAGAATGAATTCCTTCAGCGGCTCCAGTTCGGCGTTGAAACGGTCGATGGCCACTTCCAGTTGCCCCGGTTGGGTATCCTTGAGAAAGTTGCCGCCCGGTACCGAGAGCTCGCCACCGAGGTCGAACAGATCGTGCTGCACGCCGGTGAGCAGGTTGCGCACCTCCTCTGGCATTTCTTCGCACAGCAGGATGCCGAGGATGGCGTTGAGTTCATCGACATCGCCCAGTGCGGCGACGCGCGGGGCATCTTTGCCAACGCGCGAGCCATCGCCGAGGCCGGTGGTGCCGGCATCACCGGTGCGTGTGTAGATTTTCGAAAGACGGTAGCCCATGGTCAATGGTCGATATTGGCAGGGTGGTGAAGATTACGCGATTTTTGTAGCGCTGGCAGACGCCACCAGCAGTGCATGTACTGTCTCACACCATGCCAGGGTGAGATGGGCCAGTGCCGCGTAGAAGGGCAGGGAGGTACGGGTGGCGACGCGCGCAGCAAAGGCGGGCAGCCAGCGTAGCAGGTGCTCATCCATCATCTGCCCGAGGGCCTGCGGAGAAAAGTCGGCACTGGCGGCACGGCTTAGCGCATGGGCGATGTAGAGCAGTTGCAGCACGAGGTGGTCATCGGGGCGCTTGCGCCAGTCAGCGGCAGTGAGACCGGCAGCCTGGTAGATGGCGCGTAACTCGAACATCGGTTGCTGGCAGGTGATGTGATCCTCGTCGAGCCAGACCGATTCGCAGGGCGAGGCGCCATGGCTGCCGGTGAGATAAATGGCGGCGTATTCGACGGCGAGCGCTTCGATGTCATTAAAAGTCGGCACTGGCGGGACGGCAATG
>CAJBAP010000500.1 GCA_903950295.1 uncultured Rhodocyclaceae bacterium | reverse complement strand
TTGCCAGAATCGGCAACAGCGGCAACGCCAGCAGCGAAGAAAAAAGCAGTAGCCTCCAAGTCGCCTGAAGCCAAATCCGGCTATGACCCCAAGGAAATCGTACACACCGCCCTGTGCGCCGAGGTGCGCGATGGCGTGCTGTGCATCTTCCTGCCGCCGGTGCCCTTGCTGGAAGATTTCGTCATCCTGCTGACAGCGATCGAAACCACCGCCAATGCTTTGAGTCTTCCTCTGCGGCTGGAAGGCTACACGCCACCCTCCGATCCGCGCCTCAAGGAATTCCGCATCACACCCGACCCCGGCGTGATCGAAGTGAATATCCATCCCGCCAGCGCCTGGACGCAACTGGTGGAAAACACGCAAACGCTCTATGAGGAAGCGCGCCAGACCCGGCTCGGCACCGAGAAGTTCATGCTCGATGGGCGCCACACCGGCACCGGCGGTGGCAACCACGTTACGCTCGGCGCGGCCACACCGGCCGACTCGCCCTGCCTGCGCCGGCCCGACCTGTTGATGAGTTTGATTACTTACTGGCAGCATCACCCCGCGCTGTCCTACCTGTTCTCCGGCCTGTTCATCGGCCCGACCAGCCAGGCGCCGCGCGTCGACGAGGCCCGCCATGAAAGCCTCTACGAACTCGAAATCGCCTTCCAGCAGATGGCCGAAAAGCTCAAGGCGGGCGAAGAATCGTTGCAGCCCTGGCTGGTCGACCGGCTGTTGCGCAACCTGCTGATCGATCTCTCCGGCAACACGCACCGTGCCGAATTCTGCATCGACAAGCTCTACTCACCCGACAGTGCCACCGGCCGGCTTGGCCTGGTCGAATTTCGTGGCTTCGAGATGCCGCCGCATGCGCAGATGGCGCTGCTGCAGATGCTGCTGCTGCGGGCGCTGGTCGCGCGCTTCTGGCAGAAACCCTATCAGGGCAGCCTGATGCGCTGGGGCACCGAGCTGCACGACCGCTTCATGCTGCCGCATTTCGTCGCACAAGACATGCGCGACGTCGTGCTCGACCTGCAGCGCGCCGGTTACGCCTTCGAGTTCGACTGGTTCGCACCTTTCCTCGAATTCCGCTTCCCGCGCTTCGGCACCGTCGTCTATCACGGCATCGAGATCGAACTGCGCCAGGCCATCGAACCCTGGCATGTGCTGGGCGAAGAAGTCGGCGCTGGCGGGACGGCACGTTACGTCGATTCATCGGTCGAACGCCTGCAAGTGAAGGTGCGCCACATGCACGACACGCGCCATGTCGTCACCTGCAACGGCCGGCCGCTGCCCCTGACGCCGACCGGCACCCGTGGCGAATATGTCGCCGGCCTGCGCTATCGCGCCTGGTGCCCGCCTTCGGGCCTGCACCCGACCATCGGTGTTCAGGCACCGCTGGTGTTCGATCTGGTGGATAGCTGGAGCGGGCGTTCGATCGGCGGCTGCACCTATCACGTCGCCCATCCCGGCGGCCGCAACTACGACACCTTCCCGGTCAATGCCAACGAAGCCGAGGCCCGTCGCGTCGCACGCTTCTGGAACCACGGCCACACCCCCGGCGCGATGCACGTGCGCCGCGAAGGCCGCAATCCCGACTACCCGCTGACACTCGATCTGCGCCGTGCGCCGGAAGCGTGGATGGAAGGTGAGCCCGCCGTCGCCAGTGAAGTAGCGAGCAAAGCTGTCAAGGGGAAAACGTGACCGGCGCCATTGACTCTGATACTATATTTTGATACTATTCGACGCATGAAACGCAAGCACACCAAGACGCTGGCACTGATCTTCCACCGCCCCACTTCAGCTAACGTGCGTTTTTCTGATGTTCTGGCACTGCTGGTCGAATTGGGTGCAAATGTTGAAACCAGCCGCGAAGGCTCGCGAGTTGGCGTGGTGCTGTTTGGTGAGGTGCGCGTACTACATCAGCCACACCCTGACCCAAGTATGGACAAGGGTGCAGTCGCTGCGGTGCGCGACTGGTTGCAACAAAACGGAGTGACGCCATGACAATGAACACGATGGAACTGGACGGCTACACGGCCGTGATTCACTACAACCCCGAAACCGATCAATTTCGCGGTGAGATTCAGGGATTGAATGGCGGCGCTGATTTTTACGGAACAACACCGGACGATCTGCGCCGTGAGTTCCGTGCCTCGCTGGCTTTTTTCCTTGAGACGTGCGCCAAGCACGGTATTGCACCGAAGAAACCTGCCAGCGGTAAATTTGTCGTGCGGCTATCACCTGATCTACACGCAAAAGCTACCACGGCGGCGCAAGCCTCTGGCGTTAGCCTAAATACGCTGGTCGAGAGGGCCATCAGGCACGAGATTCACATCTGACCAAGTGGCGCATGAGGTAGCGAGCAAAGTTGTCAAGGGGAAAACTGTCGCGGGGAAAACCTGACGGGGGCTCCCGGCTGGAGTAGCATCCCAAAGAGATACCCATCTATTGGAAGCGGATTTTCATGGCCACAAAAAACCCCGCTGCAAAAGCACGCCCTCCCCCTGCGGCTATGGATGATCAGCCGAGCACGGCCGCTTCTGCCCTTGCCACCACTTTCCCCATCGTCGGCATCGGCGCCTCCGCCGGGGGTCTTGAAGC
>CAJBAP010000499.1 GCA_903950295.1 uncultured Rhodocyclaceae bacterium | reverse complement strand
TGCAACTGGCGGAACGCGGCGACCCGGCGACCCGGTTGGTACTGGTCGGCACCGCTGCCGGGTTCATCGAGGGCCTGCGTACCTACGAAACTGCCGCCGTGCCCGCCGACACCATTGTCATCCACGGCGCTGCCGATGAAACCGTGCCGCTGCCCAACGTGCTGGCCTGGGCCGAACCATTCAATCTGCCGGTGTCCGTCATCCCCGGTGCCGACCACTTCTTCCACCGTCGCCTGCACCTGATTCGCGACATCATCCACCGCCAGTGGCGGCATTGATCAACAAGCCTGTCCAATCGGGCTATTGAGCACAATGTGCATTTTCGTGTAGGTTCCGCTCCGGTATGGCCATATTGCAATAAATGTTGTTGCTGTGCATATGGCTGAATAATCTCAGAGGATCCAAGATGAAAGCTTACAAATCATTTTCCTGCTTGCTTGCGGCCCTTGCATTGGGCTTTTCTGCGGGGGCCAATGCTGCCAGTTTTCATATCGGGGACTTGGTTGCATCTCCGACTCGAGTTAACGGGTTTGAAGGGGTGGGGGCGGAGGTTCTGCCCGTCAATGCCTCTCATACTGAAGCGGGCATTCGGGTCGAGCAAGTTAGTGGTGATGTCTCGACGGTTTATGGCGCGTCTTTGGGATTCCCCGGAACGTACTCTTGGTACGCTAATGGTGGTGATTTCGGCTACACGAAAATTACCAATGTAGATGGACAAGACTTCTCCGCTGTCAGCATCATCACCGGCAATGGATTTTCTGGTCATACCGTTAATACCTTCCTGAATTATTCCTTGTGGAACGATGGAACTGAAGTCTTGGCAGGCAGTACCCTGCAAAGCTTGATGGCCTTCCCGGTTTCATTTGCTGGCGGCGGATTCGACGCGATTCTGTTAAGTGCAACCTTTGGTGGTGCAACTGGTCCTTTGAGCGGTGCCTACCAGGCCTTGGCAATCGACCAGATCAAAGTTGCCGATGCCATCAATCCCAGTCCGGTACCCCTCCCCGCCGCTGCCCCACTCATGTTGAGTGCGCTAGGTTTGCTCGGTTTTCTGACGCGGAAGAAAGCGGCTGTCTGAGTTTGCTTTCGGGCGCAGGACGCGCTAACGAACCCACCTTACATCGGGCGATTTGATGCGTAACGCCGGATTCACGTTAATTGAGCTGGTGGTGGTGATTGTGATACTGGGCATTCTGGCTGCCACGGCCTTGCCCAAGTTTGTTGATCTCAGCACTGAGGCTCAACAAGCCACGACCGAAGGTATTGCAGCAGCGATATCGTCGGGATCTGCGCTCAACTATTCCGCACGAAAAATCAACAGCTCTTCCGGACAGGCGGTATTAGAGTGCGCCGAGGCGGCTTCACTGCTTCAAGGCGGTTTGCCGTCAGGCTACGCGATGGTAGCTACTTTCCCCTTTCTGGCTGACACACCCAATACCTGCACAGTGGTTGGTCCCAAATTCACTTCTGCGTCGGCGACTGTGATGGGAATTAACTGATCCCACCGCTAGCAGGGTCAAGATTCTTTTCGAGAATTTCTGCGAGCAATCCTGGGTAGATCAGGAGACGGGTTCGTGACGGATGCATCGAACGGATGGGTCTGCTGTTTGTAGCCAGATAGTATGTTTGCGACGTATGCGCGCGTTTCGGGATAGGGCGGCACGCCCAGATATTTGTTGACCGTGCCTTCGCCAGCATTGTAGGCAGCCGCCACAAGCCTGACATCGCCCTGAAAGTAGGCCAGCAGCCAGCGCAAATAGGCCAGCCCGCCGCGCACGTTCTGTTCCGGGTCCAGCGGCTTCTTGACGTTGAATCGTTCAGCCGTCTCTGGAATCAACTGCATCAGACCTTGCGCATTCTTGAGGGAGATTGCGCGAGGGTTCAGGTTGGATTCCGTCCGGGCCAATGTCAGCGCCAGGCGCGGGGCCACGCCGTATTCGGGCGCAAGGCGCTTGACCAAATCTGCCCATTGACGTTGCGTATCAGTGTAGGCAATGTCCTCTGCCTCTTCTAACCGCATGCATGGGGAAACCCCAGCAGTTTTTGTTCCCGTGAGCGAAAGCATGCTCTTTGATTGCGGGTGACCTTGGTCGGCAGCTTTGGCAAAGAAATAGGCGGCGGCCGTGTCATCGCGCTGCACGCCTTTGCCAAAGGCATAAATCCACCCCAAGCGGTACATGGCATCTGCATCACCAGCCTTTGCGACCTGGCAATAGAGCTTGATGGCTTCAGTTACATTCCTGGTGACCCCTTCACCCTGCTCAAGGGAGCGCGCCTGCTTGCGCAGTGCAAGCAGATCACTTGCAGGCTCGGCGGCAATCGATACTGCCGAAACACTTTGAAAAACACAAAAACCAGCGACAAGCATTCTCTTCAGCAACGTCGCTTTTCCAGAGAAGCAATTAGAGTCTTTGGCGGATCGAGACATAAGGCTGGTCATGTCGAATCAGGCAGATTCTGCCCATCCGCAGTTATTGTCGATCCACTTCAAGCCCAACCCATACCAAAGAGTCGTTGCAAGGGATAATGCAAACCAACTCCAGTCGTCGACAAGGTATTCTTGAAGTGGGTCTGTTGCGGTGAAATAACGGGGCCAAGGAAAACAATAAGCGGTGAATATGGCGCAACCATAGACAAGATACAGCGCGACCTTGCGCGATCCTATATTGGAGAAAGCGAGAGCAACCCATAACGGCATCTTGTTTTGCTTATTCATTGTCGCTTCCTTATCCATAGAAAAACAGGCACCACCTACCATTTTCCCCACTATGCCCTACTGATAGCAAGGCGCAAATAGCCCGTTAGGGCCAAATCCTGAATCCATGGGGCGGTCGATGAAGATGGTCGAAGGGGGCCGCCTATTCCTGATTCTGGATCAATAACCTGTTCGCCGACCCGCGGAACGGAGTTGCAAGTGGCTCGCCCACAAACAAACCCTGCGACGGCCAGGCGACGCTGCGCCAGTAGGACTCGATGATTGTTGCCCCGTTCAGGTAGTGTTTGAGCAATACCGCAGGATGAGGAAACTTCTGCCAATGGTTGCAAGGTTCGGACACCGTGCCATAGGTCCCTGTTGCCCCAGCCTCCAGCCAGCGCAGGCTGCTCATTTGTGAGCTACCCCGAAGCATCCCGCCGGCCGACGTCAGATGATCGGCGATGGCACCGGGCAGGAAGTGCAGTGTTTCCAGATGTGGGACCGAAACCGCTCCCGTCAGGTACATGATCACATCGTTCTCGTGAGAGATCCCTTCGGATGACAGGGTGCGGATCGAAACAGCAGGATCGAGCAACTCCGCGCTTTTGGGAAAGAGCCCTGCGCGTGAATTGCGTGCTTTATCCGCGGTGCGCAGGAAGAACGCCTTGGCGCGGATACCTTGGGCATTGCTCGCCACGCCGCGATCGATCAAGGCCTTGGCCTGTTCGACCGATTCAACAGGAAGCAGCATCGACAGCCGCATCTTGAAATCCTTGTAGGGATGCCCGGATCCGGAATCGAAATAGGGATTGCGTCGACTAGGGTTACAACGCTTGTCACACAGGGCAGGGTCGGCACCAAGAGTGTAGGCCCCGGTTAGGGAATTGCAACCAACGGCATATGGCGTCGTCCAGACAAAAACCACCAGATCGATGGACGGGCTCAAGCGCTTGTCGATTGCCTGCTTCAATCGGGCAAAATCGGCGAAGTCGAGGGCATGTGCTTCTGCCGGAAAATGCAGCTTCACCAGGTTCTGCTTCGGGATGCCGCGGGCACGGAGGTAATACTCGCCAACTTCGATGCTGCCGGGGTGCGCCTCGTTGACGATAACAGCCACCCTTTCTGGATGGGCTGTTGGGATCGACTCACGATGCGATGGAGTCGCATATTGCGCCTCTGCAGGGCGATATGCAGTGAGCAGGAGGAACAGAATGATTCGCGCAAGCACCATGGCGGGCATTATGGCTCGGCATTGAGAAAGCATCCATTTTCAGCCTTCGTTGGCTGTCGCGTTGCTTTTCTGTCAATAAACAGAAACGGAGCAACCCGTCCCCATGTCCATTAGGCCGTTTGGGCTAGGACGATCGGCTCATTTATTTTCCACTACAACTGGAATAGCCTTGCACGCATGAAATCGTCGGCTGTTCAAGGCAATAGGTGCCAAGCTGGGGTGGTGGTCTTCTCTATTGAGGGGTCGGGTCATGATAGTCAATGTGCACAATCGCAGGGAAGTCGAAAGTTTTTTGCGTTTTGCAAATCTGAATGAGTTGGTGGCAGAGCAGGAGCGCTTAAACAGGCTGTTGGTGAGTCATAGCCAAGAGGAATCTGAGACTCAACTGAAAGCATTGGCGGGGCGCATCAATTACGAGATGCGTTTCTGTAAAGCTGCCTGATCACACTTTATTAATTGACTATGCCCCTTGGAGCACACTTACCGAAAGCAGCGTGACGGGGGGCAGGTCACTTTCGCACGAAACACCTCTTCTACGTTCAGGTCAGAGATATAGTTTGGTGCCGGGAACGGGAATCGAACCCGTACAGCTTTTCAGCCGAGGGATTTTAAGTCCCTTGTGTCTACCAATTTCACCATCCCGGCACACGACGGCATTCTAGCCGTGTGTGGGCGCGCATATCTTAGCCTTTGCCGTCGACGTTCCGCTGCAACCAGAACTCCAGCAGCGCCAGATGCCAGAGCTTGCTGCCCTGGATGCGGGTCAGGTGTTTTTCCGGCTCGGCCAACAGTTTCTCGACGTAGGTGCGCTGATAAATGCCGCGCTGGCGGCAGGCCTGCGAATCAAGAATGTCACGCATGAATTCGAGGAATTCGCCGCGCACGAACTTCAAGGCCGGCATCGGGAAGTAACCTTTCGGCCGGTCGATTACAGCGTCCGGCAGCAGGCCGCGCGCGATCTGCTTCAGCACATGTTTGCCATTGCTTTTCAACTTGAGTTCCGGCGGCATTTGCGCGGCCAACTCGACGAGCTGATGATCGAGGAAGGGGACGCGTGCCTCCAGTCCCCAGGCCATCGTCATGTTATCGACGCGCTTGACGGGATCGTCGGTGATCAGGAGCGTTGCCTCGGCGCGCAGCATCTGGTCGAGGAACTCGTCGGCAAAGGGTTCGTTCAGTTTCGCGGCGAGCAGGGCGGCGGTTACGTCGCCGACCTGATACGGCAGCTCGATCATTGCGGCAAATTCCGCGTGGTCACGGTCGAAGTAGTGGCGGCGCAAGCGTTCGATGTAAGGGCCCTGTTCCGCTGCCATCTTCGAGTGCCACGAGTAGCCGGCGAACACCTCGTCTGCGCCCTGCCCGCTTTGTACCACTTTCACTGTTTTTGAAACCTGCTCGGCGAGCAAATAAAACGAAACGACATCCTGGCTCACCATCGGTTCGGCCATGCAATCAACTGCTTCGGGCATGCGGCGCAGCACCTCGGCGTTGGGGATGCTGAATTTGTGGTGGCGCGTGCCGAAATAATCGGCGACAGCATCCGAGTATTCGAACTCGTGTCCCTTCTCCTCGGGGTGATCTTCGAAGCCGATCGAAAAGGTCATCAGGTCGTGCACGCCCTGTTCGGCGAGCAGGGCCACCAGCAGCGAGGAATCCAGTCCGCCGGAAAGCAGCACGCCGACCTTGACGTCGGCGATTTCGAGCCGCTTTTTCACGGCATCGCGCAGTGCCGCGTGGATGGCCTCGGTCCATTGCTGCTCGGAAAGCGGAGTGGCCGGGCGTTGTGCGGCGAGCGACCAGTAGCGGCGCTCGGTCGTGCGGCCGGCCGCATCGATGGTGAGCGTCGTGCCCTGTTCCAGCTTGCGGATACCTTTGAGTACGGTGAAGGGTGGCGGTACCACGGCGTGCAAGGAAAATTGATGATGCAGCGCAATGGGATCCAAGCTCGTGTTGACATCGCCCGCAGCGAGCAGGGCCTGCATGTTCGAGGCGAAACGAAAGAACTTGTCGGTACGCGCAAAGTAGAGCGGCTTGATCCCCAGCCGATCGCGCGCAAGAAAGAGACGCTGCTTTGCCCCATCCCACAAGGCGAAGGCGAACGCACCATGCAGGCGCTCGACGCAGGCCTCGCCCCACTCGGCATAGGCGCGGAGGATGACTTCCGTATCACCGTCCGAAAAAAATGCGTGGCCGAGGCCGTGCAGCACCGTGCGCAGCTCGGGGTAGTTGTAGATCGTGCCGTTGAAGACGAGGGCGAGGCCCATGCCACCAGCGGCGGCATCGACCATCGGCTGGCGCGAACGCTCCGACAAGTCGATGATCGCCAGCCGACGATGGCCGAAAGCCACGGGGCCATCCTGCCAGGTGCCTGCCCCGTCCGGCCCGCGTCGCGCCAACTGCATATTCATGCGCTCGATCACGGCCAAGTCTGGCCGCTCACCGTCAAATCTCAATTCACCCGCAATGCCGCACACACGAGGCTCCGCACAAGAAAAAGGTGAGGGATAGCTTACCCGCTTATCGCATTCTTGGTGTCGGGTCGCGCAGGATCAGGTGCGGCGTCGAGAATGGTGCGAGGCGTTCGAGAAAATCGAGCAGTTCCAGTACCGGCGAATTGCGGAAGAACATCGCCTTCGGCGTTTCCATCCAGATGCGGTCGGCAAATAGCCAATCCTCGTGCGGCGTGTCGCCGATGCCATCGCCGTCACGATCGAAACCCTGATAGTGGCTCCAGTAATTGCCCGTCCAGACATTCGCGCTACCTGCACCCGGCGCACTGACGCCCACCTGGGTGAGATTGTTCTCGAAGCGGTTGTTTTCGAAACGGTGGCCGCCCGCCTCGCCGTAGAAAAACGCACCGATGATGTTGTGGGCGAAACGGTTGCGACGGGCGATCAAAACCCCCACCGGCTGTGGCGGGGCATCGATCTGCAGGCCGACGGCGCAGTGGATGATCTCGTTGTTCTCAACCAGTGCGTCATCACTTTCCTTGAACGCCAGACCGCCCCCACCCCCGGTCAGTGCGTGCGCGATGTGGTTGCCGCGTACGATCAGGCCGGGCGAGTAGAGTACGACAATGCCGGTGCCCGTGTGTTCGAGGTGATTGTTCTCGACCACCAGTCGTGGCGAAAAGATGATGTGCATGCCGTAGCGGCCATCGATGAAGGTGTTGCCGGTGATGCGGTTGTCCGGTGAGTTGGTGAAGGTCAGATCGCGCAAGCGCGTGTAACGGTTGCCTTCGATCCGGTTGTGGCGGCTGTTCCACAGGCGGATGCCGTCACCACGCTGAGCCAGAGACAGATCCCTGCCAGTGACGCGATTGGCGACGATGCGGTTGTGATTGCCACCCTTGATGTGGATGCCGAACAGCACGTCGCTCAGCGTGTTGTCCTCGACGCGGTTGTGATCACCCGCCACGAGAATGCCGGCATCGATGCCGTCGTGCGTCTCGCCGCTACCGCTTACCGCCAGGCCCCGTATCGTGACGCCACTGGTCAGCACGGAAAGCACCGTGCCGTGCCCATTGCCCAACAGTCGTGCCTGGCCGGCACCATCGAGCAGCAAGGGGTAGGTGATGGTGGCCGGGCCGACATATTCCCCCGGCGCGAGCTTGAGAACGCCGCCGCTGGGCGTGGCATCGATCAGGGGCTGGAGTGGTAGTGCAGCTGCCAGCACTCCCCCACCGTGCAACAACAGGAAAAGAAAACGCAAAAAAGCCATCGTCGCATTTTCCACGCTGGGCTGCAGCCGGCCTTGCCCGGCATCAAGAAGCGGTCATTTTCCCTGTCGGAGAGCGACTACAATGCCACGCATGACAACAAGAATCCGGGAGCCATCATGAAAAGTAATTTCCTGCCGGGGCTTGCCCTGGCCATGGGTTGCATCAGTTTCTCCGCGCTGGCCGATCTCAATGTGGGTGTCACCCTCTCGGCCACCGGGCCGGCCGCATCGCTCGGCATCCCCGAAAAGAACAGCTTTGCCTTCCTGCCGACGACGTTCGCCGGCCAGAAGGTCAACTACATCATTCTCGATGATGCTTCTGACACGACAACCGCCGTGAAAAACACGCGCAAGCTGATCGCCGAGCACAAGGTGGATGTCATCATCGGTTCGACCATCACGCCGAATTCGCTGGCGATGATTGATGTCGTCGCGGAAGCAGAAACGCCGATGATCTCGATGGCTTCGTCCGCGCGCATCGTCGAACCGATGGATGCCAAGCGGCGCTGGGTGTTCAAGAATGCGCAGAGCGACACGCACATGGCCACGGCCATCGTCGAACACATGAACAATGCCGGCATCAAGAAGCTGGCCTTCATCGGCTTTGCCGACGCCTATGGCGAAGGCTGGTGGAGCGAGATCAGCAAGCTCGCCGAAGTGCGCCGTATCCAGCTGGTCGCCAACGAGCGCTTCAATCGTACCGACACCTCCGTGACGGGCCAGGTGCTCAAGGTGCTCGCTGCCAAACCCGATGCGGTGATGATCGCCGGTGCGGGCACGCCGGCCGCCCTGCCGCAGAAAGCCTTGCGCGAAAAGGGTTACAAGGGCTCCATCTACCAGACCCACGGCGTCGCCAATAGTGACTTCCTGCGTGTTGGCGGCAAGGATGTCGAGGGCACCTTCCTGCCAGCCGGGCCGGTGCTGGTGGCCGCGCAACTGCCCGACAGCAATCAGGCGAAAAAGGTTGCGATCGACTACGTGACGCGCTACGAAGCCGCCCACGGCAAGGGCAGTGCCACGACCTTTGGCGCGCATTCCTGGGATGCCGGCATCCTGCTCGCCGCCACGGTGCCGCAGGCATTGAAGAAGGGACAGCCCGGCACCAGAGAATTCCGCACTGCCCTGCGCGACGCGCTGGAGGGTGTGCGTGATGCCGTTGGGGCGCATGGGGTATACAACATGACCGCCCAGGATCACGTCGGCCTCGATCAGCGGTCGCGGGTGATGGTGAAAATCGAGAACGGTGGCTGGAAACTGGAACGCTAAATCCGCTGGCCCGTTGGTCCGGCGGCCTCAGAGCAGTACGCGTTCGATGCCGCCGGCGTTGGCGTTGCGTACGTAGGTATCCAGCCAGTCCTTGCCGAGGATGTTGCGTGCGAGTTCGACGACGATGTAGTCGGCCTCCACGCTGGCATCCTCGCGGTAGCGTGACAGACCTTGCAGGCAACTCGGGCAGGAAGTCAGAATCTTTGTTGTGGGATTTGCCGTCCCGCCAGCGCCGACTTTTTGCAGTTGCGCCACGCCAGCCTCGATCTCCTGCTGCTTCCTGAAACGCACCTGCGTCGACACATCGGGGCGCGTCACGGCCAGCGTTCCCGATTCACCGCAGCAGCGGTCGGAAAGCAGGACTTGCTTGCCCATCAGCGTGCTGGCCACCTTGGTCGGGTTGTGCAACTTCATCGGCGTGTGGCAGGGGTCGTGGTAGAGATATTGCACACCCTGCACCCCGTCGAGCTTCACCCCCTTCTCCATCAGGTATTCATGGATGTCGAGCAGCCTGCAGCCGGGGAAGATGCGTTCGAATTCGTACTTCAGCAACTGGTCCATGCAGGTGCCGCAACTCACGATCACTGTCTTGATATCGAGATAGTTGAGCGTGTTGGCGACCCGGTGAAACAACACGCGATTCGCCGTCGTGATGGCTAGGCCTTTTGCTTCGTCGCCGCCGGCCGTCTGTGGATAGCCGCAACAGAGGTAGCCGGGTGGCAGCACGGTCGTGGCGCCGACATGCCAGAGCATCGCCTGCGTGGCGAGGCCGACCTGCGAGAACAGGCGTTCCGAACCGCAGCCGGGAAAGTAGAAAACCGCATCTGCATCTTCCTGCGCGCCACTGGCACGACGGGCGTCGCGGATAACCGGGATCATTGCGCTATCTTCGATATCGAGCAAAGCCCGTGCGGTGCGCATCGGCACGTTGGCCGGCATCGGCTTGTTGAGAAAGTGGATGACCTGGGTGCGAACTTCCGGCCGGCCGAGTGAAGCCGGCGGGTGGCGTACCGTGCCTTGCGTCAGGCCGAAGGTTTTGGCGGCCCAATGGCCGAGCCGCTGGGCGCGATAGCCGAGGTCGATCATGCCGGCCTTCATGGTCTTGATCGTCGTCGGGTCAGTGGCCGAAAGGAAGGCCATCGCCAGCCGGGTGACCGGGGCGAACTTTTTCTTGCCCTGCGTGCGCAGGAAGTTGCGCATGGCGATCGAGACATCGCCGAAGTCGATGTCGACGGGGCAGGGGTTCGCACACTTGTGGCAGACCGTGCAGTGGTCGGCGACGTCGGAGAATTCTTCGAAGTGCTTGAGCGATATCCCTCTGCGGGTCTGTTCTTCGTAGAGGAAAGCCTCGACCAGCAGCCCGACGCCGAGAATCTTGTTGCGCGGTGAGTAGAGCAGGTTGGCGCGCGGCACATGCGTAGAGCAAACCGGCTTGCATTTGCCACAGCGCAAACAGTCTTTGATGGAATCGGAAATACGACCGATGTCGGATTGCTCCATGATCAGCGATTCGACGCCGAGCAGGGCGACCGAGGGCGTGTAGGCGTTGCGCAAGTCGGCCCCGGCCATCAGCTTGCCCTGGTTGAAGTGTCCTTCAGGATCAATGCGCTGCTTGTATTCGCGGAAGGGGCGAATCTCTTCCTCGCTCATGAATTCGAGCTTGGTGATGCCGATGCCGTGCTCGCCGGAAATTA
>CAJBAP010000498.1 GCA_903950295.1 uncultured Rhodocyclaceae bacterium | reverse complement strand
GCCAATACCACCCTGCGTAACGAAATCCGCGCGGCCATTGAACACGGCCTGCCCGCCTACGCCGAGTGCGGCGGCTTGATGTATCTATCCAGAAGCATCACCTGGGGCGGCAAGACCCAACCCATGGCCGGTGTCATCGATGGTGAAATTGTCATGCACGAGAAACCCGTGGGGCGTGGCTACGTCATTCTGGAAAGCAAGCCATCCCATCCCTGGCAGTTTGCTCAGTTGCCAAGCGAGACCGATTTTGGGTCCGCCATACATGCACACGAGTTTCACTATTCCGAAATTCGCGACCTGCCGGAAGACACCCGTTATGCCTACACCGTCAAGCGCGGCCACGGTGTCGATGGCCAGAATGATGGCATCGTCATCCACCATTTACTCGCCTCATACACGCATTTGCGCGCCACCGCCGGTTGCGACTGGCCAGCACGCTTCCTTCAATTCGCCCGCCACTGTCGCGTGATCCAACCATCTTCCGTCCAGGAGACCACCTCATGCTAAACCTGACCCCCGCCGCAGCCGAGCAGATCTTGCGTGCTGCATCTGCACAGCAGACCGCACCAGCCAGCTCTCCCTCACTTCGGATTGCCGCCAAGGTCGAGGCGGGTGAACTCGTTTATGGCATGGGTTTCGATGACGAGCGCGAGAACGATGCCGTAATCGAAGCTGCTGGCGTCACCCTGCTCATCGCCCCCCTCAGCCAGGAGTTTCTGGTGGGCGCAACGCTTGATTTTGTCGAATTGCGACCCGGCGAATTCCAGTTCATCTTCACCAACCCCAATACACCAGCACCGGCCACCAGCGCTTGTGCCAGCCGCTCCAGTGGTTGTGGCTCATGCGGTAGCGGCAGTGCCGGAGGATGCAACTGACATGAAGCACCCGCTGCTCCCCGACTATCCCACCCGAGGCCCCGCCGTTCCCGGCACAGTCTATCTCGTCGGTGCCGGCCCGGGCGACCCGGAATTGCTCACCCTGCGCGCCTTGCGACTCATCGGCGAGGCCGACGTCCTGGTGTTCGATCATCTGGTTTCCGAGGCCATTCTGGGATTGGTGAAACCCGACGCAGAACGCATCTACGCCGGCAAGGAGCGCGGCAATCACAGTGTGCCGCAGGAAGACCTGAATCTGCTGCTGGTCAAGCTCGCGCAAAAGAATCTGCGTGTCGTGCGTCTCAAGGGCGGCGACCCTTACACCTTCGGGCGCGGCGGCGAAGAAGTCGAGACACTCAAGGAACACGGCGTGCTCTTCGAGGTCGTTCCCGGCATCACCGCCGCCATTGGAGTCGCCGCCTTCGCCGGCATCCCGCTCACCCACCGCAACTACGCCCAAGCCTGCGTCTTCGTCACCGGCCATCTCAAGGATGGCAGCATGAATCTCGACTGGCCCGGCCTCGCGCGGCGCCGCCAGACAGTCATCATCTACATGGGGCTGCACGGTCTCGCTCATCTGTGCGAACAGTTGATTACCCACGGCCTTCCTGCTGACTGGCCGGCGGCCATCGTGCAGCAAGGCACCACACCCAATCAGCGCACGGTCACCGGCACGCTGGCCACACTCCCTGCACTGGCACAAGCTGCCCAACTCAAGGCACCGACGCTGATCATCGTCGGCGAAGTCGTCAGGCTGAAAGAAAAGCTGAGCTGGTTCGAGTAGAGGGGCCTGGCAGCAGGTTTTTGTGTCATATTCCGAACCAAAGGATCAATGAAAACCTCTGCCCCGTCTTTTCCATGACAACGAAAGAAAGTGAAGCCCAGTTTGTCGATACTGCAGCCCTGCGTATCGGCATGTTTGTCTACCTCGATCTGGGTTGGATGAAGCATTCGTTCGCACTCAACAGTTTCAAGATTACCTCGCACGACCAGATCGATACCATACTCAAGCTTGGCATCAACCGCATCCGCTGGTCCCCTGAAAAAAGCGACCCCGAGTCACCCCAAGTGTTGCCCCACGAGTTGCCCCACGGGACGGCTCCCGGCCTGCCTGCCGAACCGGCACCGGTCCCTGTGGCGGAAAAAGTCGGCGCTGGCGGCACGGCAGCGCGCGAAGCACTGGCCGAAGCCATGGCAAACGATGCCGAAGTGCGGCGCCAGCGGCGTGCAAACCTGAGCGTCCAACGCGAAAGCCTCGAGGCCTGCGAACGCCAATTCACTTCGGCAACGCGCTCCTATCGTCAGGTACTCGACACCGTGCGCAGCCAACCCGAGGCCGCCCGCACCCAAGCCGAGCAGGCCATCGGCAACATGGTCGGCAAGATTCTTGAGCAGGAGGAATCGGCGATCCGACTACTGTCGGAGAACGCCGGCGAAAAAGCCTCGCTGCACTCGCTCAACGTCACGGTGATCTCGCTGTTGCTGGGCAAGGCAATGGGGCTGGACGCAGCGAGCCTGAACGAATTGGGTATCGGTGCACTACTGCACGACATCGGCAAAATCGAACTGCCCGAGCGCCTGCGCTGGAGTGATACCGATTTCAACACCGCCGAACGCAAACTCTACCTGGCACATGTTGAACATGGCGTCGCCCTGGCCGCCAGCATGCGGCTATCGGCCGGTGCGCTGGCAATTATCGCCCAGCACCATGAACTTGCCGATGGCCGTGGTTATCCGCGCCAGTTGCCTGGTGACCAGATCGCAACGCTGGCACGCATCGTCGCCCTGGTGAATCACTACGACAACCTGTGCAACCCGGCGAACCCGGCCTTCGCCGTCACACCACATGAGGCGCTGTCGCAGATC
>CAJBAP010000497.1 GCA_903950295.1 uncultured Rhodocyclaceae bacterium | reverse complement strand
TCAGCAATCTGAGCTTTCCGTTTCGTAGGGCCATTCGCGGATACCGCCTTCGAGCGTCTGCACGTCGAAGCCGGCCTGCGTCAGGCGCAACGCGGCAACCGAGCTGCGGCTGCCCGACTGGCAGTAGATGATGTAGCGCTTTTCGCGGTCGAGTTGCGGTACGGTCTGCCGCAATTCGAACAGCGGTATCAGCATCGCGCCCGGGATGTGGTTGTACTCGTATTCCTCGCGGTAGCGCACGTCGATGAACTGGTAGCCCGTCTCCATCATGGTGCGCGCCACCTTGGCGCTCACCGCCTTGATCATCTGCTTGCTGATCAGCCAGTCGAAGTCTTCCTTGCCCAGCGTCAGCAGCGTCCCGTCCTCGAGCATTTTCACCGTCTCAGAGCGTGTTTTTCCCGAGATCAGTGCTTCGCAGCCGAAGGCATCACCTTCGCCGATCTCGGCGATCTTGGTGGGCTCGTCGGTCATCAGGTCGTTGTGCCAGACCTCGGCACGCCCGCTGGTGATGATGTAGAAAGCGTCACCCGCCTCGCCTTCCCTGACCACCGTATCTCCAGCCTTTGCTGGTACGGTCTGCATGCGTTGGAAGGCAGCCTCGACCGCCTCCCACGGCAGGCGGCGGAACACTAGCGAGTTGCGTACCATCTCCATGCGGTTGCGGACCGTCTCGTCGGCCGTGACCGGATCGTTGACCATCGCCTCCCACGAGATCAGGTCGTCCATCACCTGGCGGTCGGCGTGGCAGAGGATGGTGCGCTCGCGCGCCAGCAGTGTGGTCGACGCGGGCGCCAGCGGCAGCATCACCGGCCGCCGGCTGGTGTCTGCGGCAGTCAGCGCGCTTCGGATATCGCCCTGGGCGATAAGGTCGATACGGCCTTCGATCACGAACAGGTAATCGTTGTCCTGGCTGCCCTGGATCTGGAACAGTTCGCCCGACCGCATTTCGATCAGGCGCACCAGATTGAGCACCTCGGTCAGGCGATCTTCGGAAAGTTGATTGAATGGCGGTTGCTGCACCAGACTGTCGAGGATGCGGCCGAGTTTGGTGCTCTTGACGGCAGGATGTACGGCGGTGACGGCCATGCAAGGGGAGAGTTCGGCGTTCATGTTGGTCTCGACAGGATTGGCGGAGCGGCGATCATAAGATGTTTTCGCCGTCTAAGAAACGGGCTCAGCGGGTGCGGCGTCACCACGGCGGCCAACTGAGCAGTCGTCAGGAGGTCCTGCTCAAGGCCGTCAACTCCGCACCCAAGTACAAGTTCTATGCACTTTCTGGCGGACCGCCATTCCGGCCGGGCATGGTCCGCATGGCACAAGGAGATGTCGGGCGATATCTCCGGGTAACTGTCGCCATCGTTAACCTAGAGCTTAAAGGGGTAACTTGTGGTGAGTATCAAGGGCTTGAAAACCTAAGGAGCCAAACCTATATCCGCACTATGGACGGTCACTCGTCCGAAGTCATGCGAAAGGAGAAGGAACCATGTTCTATCGAACTGTATTTCCGCGGGACCTGTTGGCGCAGTTAGAGCACCTGCAACGCGAGTTGCAGCAGCCACTGAATAGCAGTTCGCCAAGTATCCGCGGCTTTGGCTCGGGTAGCTTCCCAGCCATCAATGTTGGGCATACACCACAATCAGTTGATCTATACGCCTTTGTTCCCGGGGTTGATCCATCCACGATCGAGGTGCAACTGGAAAAGGGTGTGTTAACCATTGGTGGAGAACGTCCGACGAATTCGCCGCCGAAAGATTCGAAGGCCACCGTCCATATTGACGAACGTTTCACCGGTCGCTTCCGCCGGGTGATAACACTCCCCGATGACATCGACCCTGAGACGGTAACTGCTCGTTGTCGCGATGGTGTGGTCCACTTCAGCATAAAGCGTCGCAGTGCTGCGCAACCGCGCCGAATCAATATTCAGTAAGGAGTCCATCATGGCCAACACTACTACCAAGAGCGAAGTCGCCGCCGAGGAGGCGGCACTATTTCCGACGGTTGATGTCATTGAGGACACGACCGGCATCACGCTTTATGCCGATATGCCCGGCGTTGCGAAGGAAAAACTGCAGTTGCACGTCGACGCCGATACACTGACGATCGCAGGGGAGATGCATCTGAGCTTCCCGGAAGGCATGGAGTCTTCACATGTTGAGGTGAGAGTGCCCCGGTTCCGCAGGGCCTTTACTCTTTCGAAGGAGCTCGATACAGATAAGATCGGTGCCGAGTTCGACAAAGGAGTGCTAAAGCTGCGAATTCCGAAAGTCGCACACGCACAGCCCCGCAAAGTGGAGATCCAGGTTGGCTAATCACCCTGCCGCGATGTTGTTCGGTCGGGCGGTTTCACGACCACCCGAGGTTTTGAGAACTCAGGCCACCTACTCGGTTTAACGTCAAGTTTTCCTATGCCGACAATAGGCTATTCAAGCCAAATGAGGCATCGGTGACTTGCTCAGCTGACGGCGATATTGCCTTCTCAAACAATTTCCGCGCGGTCATGTGTTCTGCCGGTTGATTGAGCGAGTCGACGGCGATCAACCGGCCAGCCCGGTAGTAGAAGGCGGAAAACTTTTTCGTTTCCGGGTCGCCGCGGGTAACGACCTGGTCGAAGCCAGCCGTCAGTCCCACCATTTGCAGCTTGATATCGTACTGGTCCGACCAGAACCAGGGCGTGGCATTGAATTCACGTTCCTTGCCGAGCAGGGCAAAGGCAGCCGACTTGGCTTGCTCCGACGCGTTCTGCACCGATTCGAGACGGCGGAAGCTGCCATCCGCGAGGCGGCGGGCGGTATTGTCACCGGCGGCGACGATGGCCGGATCACTGGTGCGCGAGCAGGCGTCGACCACGATGCCGCCGTTGCACTCGATGCCGGTGGCCTGAGCCAGTTCCTGGTTCGGCAGGATGCCGATGCCGACGACGAGCAGGTCGGCGGCGAATTCGCGACCGTCCTTGGTTGTTACGGCCGCAATGTGGCCGTCCCTGGTGACAAGTTCCGACACCATGGCACCGAGAACAACCTGTACGCCGTGACCGGTATGCAGATCCAGATAGAACTGCGAAATCAGCGGCGCGACGACGCGGGCCATCAAGCGGTCGGCGGCTTCCAGTACCGTAACGGCTTTGCCTTTCTTTCTGGCCGCGGCAGCCACTTCAAGGCCGATGAAGCCGCCGCCGATGACGACCACGTTCTGCGCGGTTTCCAGTGCGGCAGCGATGGCTTTCGAATCATCCAGCGAGCGCAGACCGAATACGCCTTTTGCATCGGCGCCAGCCAACGGTAGCGGACGCAGGCGGGAACCGGTACAGAGCGCGAGGCCGTCGTAGTCGAGCTTGCTGCCGTCGGCGAGCGTGAGTTGCTTTGCCGCGCGGTCAATCGCCGTCCCGCCAGCGCCGACTTTCAAGGTGATGTTCTTTTTCGCCAGCAGGGCGTCGGCACGCATCGTGAGCTGCGCCTCCTGCGTCTCGCCGAGCAGGTAGCCTTTGGACAGCGGCGGGCGGTGGTAGGGGCCGTAGGGCTCATCGCCCAGCATGGTCACCAGGCCTTCATAGCCTTCGGCGCGCAGGGTTTCCGCGACGGTCAAGCCCGCCAGTCCGGCACCGATGATGACCATGCCGCCGCTCATGACTGGGCGTCCGGCATGCGCACGACGAGGCCTTCGAGTTCCGGCGTCATCTTGATCTGGCAACACAGACGCGAGTTGGCCTTGCGCTCGGCGACGACGTTGTCGAGCATCGCCGTTTCACCTTCGCCGGCGGCCGGCACCTGCGCCGCCAGGTCGCCTTCGATGTAGCAATGGCACGTGGCGCAAGCGCAGGAACCGCCGCACTCGGCCTCGATGCCTTCGACGCCATTGCTCATGGCCGATTGCATGATGCTCCATCCGGTGGGGACGTCGACGACGCGCTGGTTGCCGTTGGGTTCGATATAAGTGACGTTGGGCATGGGGTTCTCCTGGCGATTGAAATAGCGACGCCGGCGG
>CAJBAP010000496.1 GCA_903950295.1 uncultured Rhodocyclaceae bacterium | reverse complement strand
CTCTTCATATTCCTGATAGTTGCCGGCGAAGAAGTTCCACTGCGAATCGCCCTCCGCCGCGAGGATGTGGGTACAGATGCGGTCGAGAAACCAGCGGTCATGCGAGATGACCAGCACGCAACCGGCAAATTCGAGCAGGGCATCTTCGAGCGCGCGCAGCGTCTCGACATCGAGATCGTTCGAGGGTTCGTCGAGCAGCAGCACATTGCCGCCGGCGATCAGCGTCTTGGCCAGATGCAGGCGACCGCGTTCGCCGCCGGAGAGGTTGCCGACCTGTTTGCCCTGGTCGCCACCCTTGAAGTTGAAGCGGCCGATGTAGGCGCGGCTGGGGGTTTCAAACTTGCCGACGGTGAGGATGTCGGAGCCGCCGGAGATTTCCTCGAATACGGTTTTGCTGCCATCGAGTGCGTCGCGCGACTGGTCGACGTAGGCGAGCTTTACCGTCCCGCCAACGCCGACCTTTCCGCTGTCGGGCTGCTCCTTGCCGGTGATCATGCGAAACAGCGTGGACTTGCCCGCGCCGTTGGGACCGATGATGCCGACGATGGCGCCGGGTGGTACGCTGAAGGAGAGATTGTCGATCAGCAGACGGTCGCCATAGGCCTTGCTGACGCCTTCGAAGGTGATCACTTCGTTGCCGAGTCGTTCACCGGGCGGGATGAAGATTTCCTGTGTCTCGTTGCGCTTCTGGTGTTCCTGACTCGATAGTTCTTCGAAGCGGGCGATGCGTGACTTCGACTTGGCCTGACGCGCCTTCGGGTTGCTGCGCACCCATGCCAGTTCCTCTTTCATGGCTTTCATGTGGGCGTCGATCTGCTTCTGCTCGGTTTCGAGCCGCGCCTCCTTTTGTTCCAGCCACGAGGAATAGTTGCCTTTCCACGGAATGCCATGGCCGCGGTCGAGTTCGAGGATCCATTCGGCGGCATTGTCGAGGAAGTAGCGGTCGTGGGTGACTGCAACGACGGTGCCAGGAAAGCGCACCAGGTACTGCTCGAGCCAGTCCACCGATTCGGCGTCAAGGTGGTTGGTTGGCTCATCCAGCAGCAGCATGTCGGGGCGCGACAGCAGCAAGCGGCAGAGGGCCACACGGCGTTTCTCGCCGCCGGAGAGTGGGCCAATTTTGGCGTCCCAGGGTGGCAGGCGCAGCGCATCGGCAGCGATTTCGAGCTGCGTCTCGCTGTCAGCACCGGCCACGGAGATGATGGCTTCGTATTTGGCCTGATCTTCGGCGAGCTTGTCGAAATCGGCATCGGGTTCGGCGTAGGCGGCGTAGATTTCTTCCAGCTTCTGCTTGGCTTCCATCACCGCGCCGAGACCGGCCTCGACTTCCTCACGCACCGTCTTTTCGGGATCGAGCTGCGGCTCCTGCGGCAGATAGCCGATGGAGATGCCTGGCAGATGCTGCACCTCGCCGTCGTATTCCTTGTCGGCGCCGGCCATGATGCGCAGCACCGTTGATTTGCCCGAACCGTTGAGACCGAGCAGGCCGATCTTGGCGCCGGGAAAGAAGGACAGCGAGATGTCCTTGATGATCTGCCGCTTCGGCGGAACGATTTTGCTCACGCGGAGCATCGACATTACATATTGGGCCATGAATCAGAATCCTGTGAAAAGAAAATTGAGGGTGGCGAGGATAGGGGGTGTTGTTCGCCTTGGGCAGGCCGGGATTCGCATAGACGTCGAGCTGAGCCATCAGACTTCCCGGGCAAACGTCCGGTAGCGGTCGGAAAAATGCCCGTGCCGTTCCAAGACGCGGCCATAAGCCTCGATGGCGGCTTTTTTGGTCACGGCGCTCATGTTTTCTTCCTTTGCGCTCAACGCGCAGACTTTATGCACATCACGCTTGCGTGTCAATTGACTTTGCTGCCTTGAAAAAGTCGGCGCTGGCAGGACGGCGGGCAAGGGCCAGAGGCAGTCATACGATATGCTTCAGCTTACTGAAAAATTGAGAGCAAGTTGCCATGTATATCCCTGCCAGTTTCAAAGAGAGTCGAATCGAAAGACTTCATGACCTGATAGAGAAGCATCCCCTTGGCTTGCTGATAGCGCATGGGGATAATGGTCTTGAGGCTTCACCGCTACCCTTTCTGCTCTATGCCGACGAAGGCAAGCATGGTGTGCTTCGCGCGCACCTCGCAAGAGCGAATCCTCACTGGAAATTGCTTGCAGGGCAATCAGAATGTCTGG
>CAJBAP010000495.1 GCA_903950295.1 uncultured Rhodocyclaceae bacterium | reverse complement strand
TTCAAGCAGAAGACGGCATACGAGATGCGCGAGAGTGACTGGAGTTCAGACGTGTGCTCTCCGATCTGCACGCCGGTCTTCGCCAGTTTGATGGCGGCGGCCAGGCGACGTGCCCAATCGGCGTCGATTTGCACATGCTCGACCTGTGGCCACTGGCGCACGATGGTCGCGAGGCGCTCGATGCTTGCGGGTGTGTCGTCGCTCGGCGTTACCACAATCGCGTCAGGGAATGGGTTTTTCGGCAGCGCCGCGATGACATCAGCCAGACCCTCGGCTTTTTTCATGCGCGCAAGGGTGTCCTCGCGGGCGAGCAACTGGGTCTTGCCCACCTCCGCCTGTTGTTTCAGTCGGGCCTCGATGCCCTGCGTGGTCTTGCGCTCCGTATCGACGGCGAGAAATACGGTGAGCTGCGGTGTGGCGGCGGCGCCTTGGGTGAGGGCGGTAATGTGCGTCAGCAGAAGTTGCCCGCCGGCAGGGAGGGCGAGGGCGATACCGATGCCGAGCATCGAAAGCAGGGTGTTCAGGGGCGACGCCGTCAGACGCGTGAGCGCCAACTTGCAAGCTTGCCAGTGGGAACGCAGCCAGTTCATGAAATCCGCCCATGGTCGAGTCGCAACTGTCGCGCGCCGGGGAACAGGCGGTCGTCGTAGGTTGCCACCATGACGGTGACGCCGACACGATGAAATTCGATGAAGATGTTGGCCACATCCTGCGCCGTGTCGGCGTCGAGATAGGCCGTCGGCTCATCGGCCAGCAGCAGGTTGGGGCGATGCACTACGGCGCGGGCGATGGCCAGTCGTTGCTGCTCGCCCCCCGAGAGCGCGATCGGCAACGCGCGGGCGCGGTTCAGCAGCCCCACCTTGTCGAGCGCCGCCTCGGCACGCCGCTGCGCTTCTTTGTGTGGGAAGCCGGTGATCTCCAGCGGCAGTAGTACATTGGCTAGCGCACTTCGGTCGAACAGCAGTTTTTGATCCTGAAACACCAGTCCGATGTTGCGCCGTAGAAAGGGTAATGCGTTCCGGCCGAGCGACCCGACGTTCTGGCCATTCACCAGCACCGTACCGGCCGTGGGGCGTTCGATGGCGGGAATCAGCTTGAGCAGCGTCGATTTCCCTGCACCCGAATGGCCGATGACGGTGACGAGTTCGCCGGCAACAATCTCGGTGCTGATGTCGGCGAGCGCCGTGATGTCGGGCGGATAGCGTTTGGCGATGCGGTCGAAGCGAATCATGGCCTAATCTTACCGGGTACCTGTTATCTGCCTGCTGCGTACGATGTCGAGTGCCACTGCTTCTGCAACCTCGATGCCATCGACACCCGCCGAGAGGATACCCCCGGCGTAGCCCGCGCCCTCGCCGGCGGGATAAAGGCCTTTGACATTGAGGCTTTGGCAGTCTGCGCCACGCGTCAGGCGCAAGGGCGAAGAGGTGCGGGTTTCCACGCCAGTGAGCATCGCATCGTCCATGGCGAAGCCACGAATCTTCTGATCGAAGGCCGGCAGCGCCTCGCGGATGGCGGTGATGGCGTAATCGGGGAGGGCGGTCGCTAAATCCGTGAGCTTTACACCGGGCTGATAGGAAGGCGTGACCTCGCCGAGCTTCTCGCTGGGCCGGCCGGCAAGAAAATCGCCGACCCGCTGGCCGGGGGCATCGTAACTGCCGCCGCCGAGCTTGAAGGCAGACTGCTCTAGTTGGCGCTGGAAGGCGATACCGGCCAGCGGGCCCGCCTCGCTGAAGTCGGCGGGGGTAACGCCGACGACGATACCGGCGTTGGCGTTGCGTTCGGCACGCGAATACTGGCTCATGCCGTTTGTCACGACACAACCGGGTTCGGAGGTGGCCGCGACCACCTGGCCGCCGGGGCACATGCAGAAGCTGTAGACAGAACGGCCATTCTTGGCGTGATGCACCAGCTTGTAATCGGCTGCGCCCAACAATGCATTGCCGGCATTCTTGCCGAAGCGCGCGCGGTCGATCAGCGTTTGCGGGTGCTCGATGCGGAAGCCGACTGAGAAAGGTTTGGCCTCCATGAATACACCGCGCGCATGCAGCATTTCAAAGGTGTCGCGTGCGCTGTGGCCGAGCGCGAGCACGACGTGGTCGGCGCGAATCTCCTCGCCGTTAGCGAGCATCACGCCGCGTGCGTGGCCGTCCTCAATGCGCAGGTCGGTCACGCGCTGCTCGAAGCGGATTTCGCCACCCAACGCCTCGATCTCGTCGCGCATCTTCTCGACCATGCTGACGAGGCGGAAAGTGCCGATGTGGGGCTTGCTGACGTAAAGAATTTCTTCCGGCGCGCCGGCCTTGACGAATTCGGTGAGCACCTTGCGGGCGAGGTGGCGCGGGTCCTTGATCTGGCTATAGAGCTTGCCGTCGGAAAAGGTGCCGGCACCACCCTCGCCGAACTGCACGTTCGATTCGGGATGCAATTCGTGCCGGCGCCAGAGATCCCAAGTGTCTTTCGTTCGCTCGCGTACCTTTTTGCCGCGTTCCAGCACCAGGGGCTTGAAACCCGATTGTGCGAGGATCAGCGCAGCGAAAATGCCGGCGGGGCCGAAGCCGACCACTACTGGGCGTAGCGGCAGACCACCGGGGGCCTGGGCGACGAACTGATAGGCAATGTCTGGCGTCGGCCGTACCTGCGGATCATTCGCAAAGCGGCGCAACGCCGCAGCTTCGTCGGCAAGCCTCAGATCAAGGCCATAGACAAACTGCAGCGCATGCTTCTTGCGCGCGTCGTGGCTGCGCTTGTGGATGCGGAGATCGAGCAAATCGGCGGGTGCCAGCCCAAGTCGCTGCAGAACGGCTTCAGTAAGCTGTTCCGGCGTATGTTCGAGCGGCAGGCGCAGTTCACTCAGGCGCAACATCTTGGGCTGGGCGAATACGACTCTGAAGTGGGGCGGAGGCCGAGGGGCTTCAGCTACGTTTGCGCATTTATTTCACCAAACGACACTCCTGGCCAGCGGCCAAGCCTGTCTTGGCGGGGAATGAGTGGGGGGCAAAGGAAGTTGCCCCAATTTGTGACGCATACTGACGCAACGACTTGTGGAAGACAGTGAAGTCTTTTTGCGCGTCGGTCTTTTCATTGGGGTTGCCCGGGCCGGCAAGCGACTCCAGGTAATCATTGGTGGCTTCGAGGAGAACCGCCAAGGCTGGCTCCGGCCAAGTGGCCAGGGTCATGGTCGCGCTGACAGGCTTGCCGTTGACCAATCGAAGCGTGCCATCAGCGTTCCTTTGCTGGATTCCCTGGTTGATTTCGAGGATGTCTTGCAGTTTTGCGCACTCGACGGATTCGGCAGCGTTATAGGATTCGATCAAGGAATCTTTCGCCGCTTTCTCGATGGCCGCACGCTGCCCCGCGTTCAAGTTGCTCCAGACTGCCTTGTCGATGTGCATCCATGAAATCAGGAAGGGCTGATGCCACGACGGATGGTGTGCATAGCGTGAACCAGCCTGGCCGATGTTCTGTGAGCAGTTGGCAGTCGTTCCCGCCGGGATGGGGAAGGAGATTTCCGGGCTGCAATCCATTTGTCCGGCATCCGGGTTGCCCAGGGGCGCCGTCGCGGATGCTTCCTTGATTGGGAAGAAATCTACGAAATCGTCATAAGGATTGACGTACTCGAAGCCCTGGATCGTCCGTTTTTGCATTGGCAGCAAGACGGACTGCCCCCCAACCGGGGGATAGAAAGTCAGAGTCTTGGATGGAATGACACCGCGCTTGACCAGCAAATCACAGGCGCGATCGAGGATGTCCTGCGGGGGTGCCAGAAAGCGAATCCGCCAGCCGGATTGACAAAGACCTGCCAAGCCGATGCCGTTGCCATGACTCAGGCACTCGGCATCGCCCGGGCGGCAATCCGGCTTGCCGATTGGCTTTGGAAAATAACCAGATCCCTGCATGGTGCTGCCGACAACCGGCAGCACAATTTGGGTGCCGCCACGACTGTCCAGCAGGGATTGCGCCAATGCCAGGCCATTCCCGCCGAAGCCGTCGATCTTGGCCTCGTAGAGGAATCCAAGCATTTGCTCGAAGCGCATGCCAAACGGCACAGAGTTGTAGGCAAATCCCCAGCTTGGTTCGGAGAAGGCCGGTTTTTTCTGGGCGTTGGCGTTGGCGAACTGGATGCCTGCACGTAAGGCACTGACTTCCCGTCCAGTATTCTGATCACGCTGGAAGACGACCTTCTGGCCGGTCGGCAAGGCATCTGGCCCTTGATCGTCGGTGTAGTCCTTGACCTTTTCGATGAATATTTTCAGCGCGCCGTAGCCGGGATTCCTGGGGTCGGTGGATGTGCCATTCCCCCGACCTATTGTGGGAGAGCTACTGTATTCGTTGTAGGGGATCGTTACATCGGCAAATGCAGGCAGGGCAAAAGTCAGGCTGATTGCAGCGATGGAAAATACCGATAGAGTTCGATGGAGTCTCATCTCTACTTCCTTTCATGCATGAGGTTCAAGAAGTTTCGCATTCAGCCGAACAGCGCCTCGACGAATTCCTTCGCCTTGAAAGGCTGCAAATCATCGATGCTTTCGCCGATGCCGATGTAGCGCACGGGCTTCGGACACTGCCGTGCAATAGCGGCGAGTACGCCACCCTTGGCGGTACCGTCAAGTTTGGTGACAATCAGACCGGTGACGCCGATGGCCTTGTCGAAGGCCTTGACCTGCTGAATGGCGTTCTGGCCGATGTTGGCGTCAAGTACCAGCAGCACCTCGTGCGGGCCGGTCGGCTCAGCCTTCTGGATGACACGGCGCACCTTGGCGATTTCTTCCATCAGGTGCAGTTGCGTCGGCAGGCGGCCAGCTGTATCGGCGAGCATAACGTCAATGCCGCGCGCACGCGCCGCCGCAATCGCATCGAATACCACGGCAGCGGGGTCGCCCCCGTCCTGCGCGATCACGGTGACGTCGTTCCTGCGGCCCCATTCGGTCAATTGCTCACGTGCCGCAGCACGGAAGGTATCGCCGGCGGCCAGCAGCACGCCGTGGCCTTCGCTCTGGAATTGCTTGGCGAGCTTGCCGATGGAGGTGGTCTTGCCCGCGCCATTTACGCCGGCGATCATGATGATGAACGGGCGCTGGCTCTGATCGGGATGGCTGAGATCGAGCGGTGCCTCGAGCGGGGTGAGCAACTCGGTGAGCAGTTCAATCAGGGCTGCGCGCAAGGCGGCAGGCGCTTCGATACATTCCTTTTTTACCTTCGCGCGCAACTCGGCGAGTAGCCAATGCGTGGCCTCGACACCGCAGTCGGCCATCAAAAGGGTGGCTTCGAGCTCCTCAAGCAGTTCGTCGTCGATCTTCGCACGGGAAAACAGCTCGCCCAGTGGGGTATTGAGCGTGGCGCGGGTGCGGGCGAGGCCGGTTTTGAGCCGCTCGGTCCAGGATGGTTTGGCTGTGATGGGCGCGTCGGC
>CAJBAP010000494.1 GCA_903950295.1 uncultured Rhodocyclaceae bacterium | reverse complement strand
TTTGGCTGTTTGAGGATCAACTCCTCAATCTGCGAAGGGAACACGTTGACGCCACGAATGATCAGCATGTCGTCCGAACGGCCGGTGATCTTGGCGATACGGCGCATGCCGCGCGACGTCGGCGGCAGCAAACGGGTCAGGTCGCGCGTGCGGTAACGCACGATGGGCAGCGCCTCCTTGGTCAGCGAGGTGAATACCAGTTCGCCCAGTTCGCCGTCTGGCAGCACCACACCGGTTTTGGGGTCGATGATTTCGGGGTAGAAATGGTCTTCCCAGATCACCGGGCCATCCTTGCTCTCAATGCATTCCTGTGCGACACCGGGACCCATGACTTCCGAGAGGCCGTAAATGTCGATGGCGTCGATGGCGAAGCGTTTTTCGATCTCACCGCGCATCGCGTGGGTCCAAGGTTCAGCGCCGTGGATGCCGATGCGCAGGGCGCAGTCAGCGGGATTGATACCCTGGCGATCGAATTCGTCGGCGATGGCGAGCATGTAGGAGGGTGTGACCATGATGATGGCCGGCTTGAAATCCTGGATCAGTTGCACTTGACGCTCGGTCTGCCCGCCACCAAATGGAATCACCGTGCAGCCGAGTCGTTCGGCACCATAATGCGCGCCCAGTCCACCGGTAAATAGGCCATAGCCGTAGGAGATATGTACCTTGTCGCCCGGTCGACCACCGGCGGCGTAAATCGAGCGCGCCATCAACTGTGCCCAGTTGTCGATGTCATTCTGCGTGTAACCGACCACTGTAGGCTTGCCGGTGGTGCCTGAAGAGGCATGCACGCGTGCCACCTTGTTTTCGGGCACGGCGAACATGCCGAAGGGGTAGGTGTCGCGCAGATCCTGCTTGGTCGTGAAGGGGAACTTCGCCAGGTCGGCAAGTTCATTGAAGTCGCCCGGGTTCACGCCGGCGGCGTCAAACTTGGCACGAATATGGGCAACGTTGTCATAGGTATGTTGCAGACTCCAGCGCAAGCGCGTGGTCTGCAAGGCGACGATTTCGTCACGGCTGGCGGTTTCGATGGCGTCGAGCGCACGATCGGCTTTCATGTTTATTTCCTCCACGGGGTCGCCGGGTCTTCAATGTCTCTAATGGCGGCGGCGCAAAACCCCGATACGACAATACAATGAGGGGGCGAACTTTATCACGGCGCTTACTCTGGAGACTGCCATGCCTCATCCGCTGCTCGACAAACACCGTGCCCTGCTCGATCAGGCGCAGATCGCGATTACGCGCCGCACCCACTGGACACCCTACGCGGAAAACCCGCGCACCTATGGCGAGACCGCCCTGGATGACGGGCTACAGGCCTTCGAAGCCTACCGCGATGCGCAGTTCTATCTCGATCAACCAGGGGTGCAGGGGCGTTGCGGCGAGGAAATCTCACCCTATGGCCTGCCACTTAACGTGTCCTACCCGTCTTGTAGCCCGGATGCACTTATTGCGGCGGCAAAATCGGCGATGTTGCCCTGGGTGCGTGCCGGTATCGAAGCACGCACAGGTATCTGCTTGGAAATTCTGGCGCAACTCAATGCCGGTAGTGCCGAAATGGCTCATGCGCTGATGCACACGACCGGCCAGAGCCTGGGCATGGCGTTTCTCACCGGAGGACCGCAGGCACAGGGGCGCGGTCTGGAAGCACTCGCTTGGGCGCACCGCGAGATGACGCAAATTCCCGAACAGGCCGAGTGGCAGCGCAATGTCAGCCAGCGCCTCGAAAAGCGCTTCATGGTCGCCCCTCAGGGTATCGCCCTCGTCATCGGCAGCGCCACCCAACCCACTTGGAATGCGTATCCCGCACTGTTCGCCAACCTGGCGACCGGCAATCCCGTCATTGTCAAACCGCACCCGACCGCCGTACTGCCACTGGCGATCATGGTTGCCGTGGCGCGTCAGGTACTCAAGGAATCGGGTTTTGACGCCAATCTGGTGACCCTGCTGGTTGCCGACCCGGATGGCCCGGTCGCGCGCGATATCGCGCTCAAGTCTGACATTCGGCTCATCGACTATGCCGGCGCACCTGATTTTGGCAACTGGTTGCTCGAGAATGCGCGCCAGGCAAGACTGTTCGTCGAGACCGGCGGCGTGAACTGCGTGCTGGTCGATTCGACCTATGACTACAAGGCGTTACTGAAGAATCTGGTGCTTTCGCTCTGCTTGGATTCCGGCCAGCTACGTGCCACACCCCGGGTGATTTTCGTCAGCCGCGAGGGTGTACAAACGCCGGAAGGCCTGATCAGCAACGTGCAGTTCGGCCTCGACCTCGCTTACGCCACGGGAAAATTTATCGAAAATCCGGCTCGTGCGGTGGAGGTGTTAGGCGCCATCCAGTCGGTAGCGACTCTGGCGCGTATCCAGGCGGCGCACGACATGGCCGAGGGCGTGGCGGACATATTGCGCTATTCGTCGGCGCTGCCCCATCCCCAATGGCCGGCGGCACGGGTGCATACCCCACTGTTGATTCATGCCATGTCCGACCAGCACAAACTCTTCATGGAGGAACGCTTCGGCCCAATCGCGGTCGTCGTATCCACCGCCAACGCCGCCGAAAGCCTGGCACTGGCGGAAACCACCATGAGAGAAAAGGGAGCACTCAATTTTCTCGTGCATGCAACACGCCCCCATGTGCAGCAACTTGCCGAAGATGTGGCCTTGCGTACCGGTGTTGCCCTGTCGTTCAATCTCACCGGTGCAGTACTGATCAACCAACCGGCCGGTTTTGCTGATTTTCAGGCCAGCGGCGCTAACCCGGCGGCCAGTTGCGGCATGATCGATGCCGCCTTTGTGACCAACCGTTTCTACTTCTCCCAAGTGCAACAGCATTACCTGCCGCCTTCCAGCATCGACTGGGTCGTCGATCTATAAAGCGCATCAGTAAAAGTTCGGTATCCATAACGTGATATTATTGGCGCGTCTCGCGGCATTGGCCATGAGGCCTTTTACCAACCCCCTCGGCAAGGAAGATCCATGAAGATCCACGAGTATCAGGGCAAGGAAATCCTGAGGAAGTTCGGCGTGGCTACCCCACGCGGCGTTCCCTGTTTTTCCGTCGATGAAGCCGTCAAGGCCGCAGAGCAACTAGGTGGCAAGATCTGGGTCGTCAAGGCGCAGATTCACGCGGGCGGGCGCGGCAAGGGCGGTGGCGTCAAACTCGCCAAGTCGCTCGACGAAGTGCGCGCTCACGCAACCGCCATTCTCGGCATGCAGCTGAAGACCCACCAGACTGGCCCGGCAGGCCAGAAAGTGCGTCGCCTGCTCATTGAAGACGGTGCCGACATCAAAAAAGAGTACTACGTCGCGGCGCTGACCGATCGTGCCACCCAGAAGGTCGCCATCATGGCTTCCTCCGAGGGCGGGATGGACATCGAGGAAGTTGCGCATAGCACCCCCGAGAAGATCATCAAGATTTTCGTTGATCCGCTCGTTGGTTTGACCGACGCGCAGGCCAAGGAACTCGCGGACGGCATCGGCGTTCCCGCTGCCTCGCAGGCTCAGGCCATCGATACCTTCAAGAAGCTCTACACCTGCTACATGGAAACCGATGCCTCGTTGGCGGAAATCAACCCGCTGATCCTCGAAGGCAACGGCAACATCAAGGCGCTCGACGCCAAGTTCAACTTCGACGCCAACGCCCTCTATCGCCAGCAAGAGATCGTCGCCTATCGTGATCTGGACGAAGAAGATGCCGACGAGATCGAGGCTTCCAAGTTCGACCTCGCCTACATTAGCCTCGATGGCAACATCGGCTGCCTGGTGAACGGCGCCGGCCTGGCCATGGCAACGATGGACACCATCAAGCTGTTCGGCGCCGAGCCAGCCAACTTCCTTGACGTCGGCGGTGGTGCCACCACCGAGAAAGTGACCGAAGCCTTCAAGATCATGCTGAAGAACACCAAGGTCAAGGGCATTCTGGTCAATATCTTCGGCGGCATCATGAAGTGCGACACCATCGCTACCGGTATCGTTATCGCGGCCAGGGAAACCCATCTATCAGTCCCGCTGGTGGTGCGCATGAAAGGCACCAACGAAGACCTCGGCAAGAAGATCCTTGCCGAATCCGGTCTGCCGATCATCGCTGCCGACACAATGGCAGAAGCCGCGACCAAGATCGTCGCGGCCGTGAAGTAAGGGAGCCGAACATGTCCATTCTCATCAACAAAGACACCAAGATCATCACCCAGGGCATTACCGGCAAGACCGGTCAGTTCCACACCGAGAAGTGCATCGAGTACGCGAACGGCAAGAACTGCT
>CAJBAP010000493.1 GCA_903950295.1 uncultured Rhodocyclaceae bacterium | reverse complement strand
GGAAAAGTCCCTATTCCTGACCGCTCAATTGGGTGAATGATATATATCAGGGGCATTGCAGACCTTAAGGTGAGCCACCAAATGGCAGCAACCACTGCATTGCCGAAGTTCAGGGCTGAATTTCCTTGATGCTGCGACGTAGGTCGGGAATAGACTGGGTGCTGCCGTTCAGGTTTTCTTTGCCAGCGGCAGCACCCGCTTCGATGCTGCCATACGGACTTACGATAGAATTTTGGCAATCGTAGAAGCAAAGGTGAGGCCATGGTCCAGTGGAAAGATTCTTATAGCGTCGGCAATCTGCAGATCGACGCGCAGCACCGACAGTTACTGGCGATGTGTCAGCAATGCGAGGAATTGCTTGAAACAAGTGGGATGGAAGACAATAGCCGTATCCATCTCTTGCTCAACGATCTCAGTGAGTATGTGAGATCACATTTCGACTACGAAGAGTCTTTACTCAGACAACACGGCTACCCGAAACTTCTGGAACACATCGCGGAACACAATGAATACTGGGAGCAACTTGCCAATATCTTGGCGAAGGCCAGTTCGGGTAGAGATGAAAGAGACGATGTTCGCCGCTTGTTACAGCAGTGGTGGATGCACCATATCCTCGAAGTTGATATGCAATACAGAAGTTGTGTGACAGGGCAGGAATGACGCCTTTGGCTGCTACAGGTTCACTGCTGCCCCATGTTATTGCGAAGCCAACGGCAGCACCCGCTGCAACCCGGACAGTCACACCCCCTGCAACTACTCACACCGATCCTTCCGATTTTGCTACCTCGCGAGGCTGTGAGTGCATGAAGGTGGCCGCTATGACACATCCGTACCGGCCTAGCGGTATGGGACAATGCACATGTCACTGATTTTCGCCCCGCATACGATGGCAACTAATCGCATTGAAGGTACTCTGAAGACTTGGAATGATGACAAAGGATATGGCTTCATCGCCCCGGCCAATGGTGGTCAGGATATTTTTGTGCATATCTCCGACTTTCCAAGGCGAGGTGGGACACCCAAGATTGGAGAGCATCTATCCTTTGAGATCACGCTGAACAAGGACGGGAAAAAGAAAGCAATTCGGGTTCATCGACCCAGCAGGGGAACCGTTACCCCCTCTCAGCGGTATGCGCCTTCTAGACCAGAGCGGAAAAACAACTCCATATTTGGCCGCATCGTCGGGGCGAGTTTGGTCGCGTTGATCTGTGTTTCTGGGTACAGATACGTTGACTCAAGAAAAAATGCCTTTCCCCCGGAATCTGTTTCAGCACCTAGCATTCCCGCTGCATCAAATACTCGCTGGCATTGCGATGGGCGAACTCATTGTTCCGAAATGACCTCATGCGAAGAGGCCATGTATTTCTTGTCAAATTGCCCAAGCACCGAGATGGATGGAGACGGTGATGGGATTCCTTGCGAATCTCAATGGTGCGGGAATTAACCTACTGCCCTCTCGCTACCTCAACCTGCCGCAGTATCTTCACTGGATCAGCGCCGACTGCCGCGCAGACCTCCAAAAACTCCACGACATCCAGCCGCCGTTCGCCGACCTCATACTTCGACACGAACGACTGAGGACGCCCCAGCCTCTCAGCAACCGCAACTTGCGTCAGGCCAGCCCTTGAACGAGCTTCGATGAGCAGTTCACGCAAACGCAGGCTGGCAGGACTGTAGAGCGGTTTCAAGGTGATCGATCATCAGGAAGGAAGTTCCTGCATGTTCGATTCTTGCGACACATATCCCAAAAGAGGTTATTGTGATCGTTTCCGTTCTATCACCCACTCTGGATTCAATATGGCAAACCGTCACGTACCCTTCAAGCTTATGTCTATACGAGTAACTCTCCATGTTGATTCAGAAAGCATAGGTGCAACCTTTCCAGCTAGCCAAATATGACCGATAAAAATCGTCTCATCTTGGCGGTATTGTTTATGCTGGTTAACACGATCTTTTTCAGTATCTACTCAATGCCATCTTCATCTCCCCCCAATACGAGCTATCTACTTTATGTATTGGCTGGATATACCGGCAGGATACTTTCCCCAGCCATAGTCTGGATACTCATCGGTCTTCTCTGGAAATCAGGCAGATCTTGGAAAAGTATTGTGGAAGGTGTCTTCTATGGTGGTGCATTTGTTTCGATCACATATCTTCCGCAGATCTTTAACTACCACCCTCGATAATTTCAAAATTTTGGAAAAATTAAGAGGTGGGGGTACTTAAATCTCAAGCGCGATCCTGTCCATGCATATAGGCCGGGGGGGGGTATCAGACTGATCGTTAATGCCCACCGCAGGACTCGTACAACCCAGCGTTAATCAGGCTGCAAGGCATCCTCTTCGTCCAGATTCGTCCCGACATCTGGATGTTCATGCTCATACACTGCTGCCGCACCTACATCACGCAGGAAGTCATCAAACTTAGCTCGCACGTTAAGATCAATCTGGATCGGTGCTTTGCCCCATCCCCGGTCGAGCAGGGCTTGCGATGCTGCTACACGGGCAGCGTGTGGAGCCTTTGCATCCTCGACTATGTTGCCCAGCAGCGTAATCGCTTGCTCGGTGTATTGCCTCGCCAGCGTCGTGACCATCGGCCCGCCCTTGCGCCCCTTGTTCGGCAACTGGCTACCCGGCAGCAAACGACCGTACTGATCGCGCTCGGCGATGCCATTGGCTCGACGATGCGCGATAGCCTCTGGGGTCAGACGGGGATCGTCTGCGGCGAGCGGTGGGGCGCTGGCGGCGAAGGAGGTGGGCTTGGGGGTGGCTGATGTGTCCATGAAGGGCAGTATGCGTGGCGCACCAGCATTCGCGCTGTCGCGACAGTTGTTGGGTAGGAGGTAATTCTCCAGTATCATTTGCGGACGATGTGCCGAAGATCACCGGGGCCGTCTAAAGTGGGTAACAAAGCGGGTAAGGGTTGATCGTTTCCGCCGAACTACCCCGTAATCATGGGCGCTGGTGGGTGGAGTTCGATTCCGGTCAGCAGCACCAGTAATACCAAGGCCTCCAGCGATGGGGGCCTTTTTCTTTTTGGGTACGGGCTAGCACCGGGCTAGCAGTAGGGGCGGAAACGTGCCCTGTTTTCCTCGGCATCAGTAGCAGTAACGCCGTCCTGCCAGCGCCGACTTTCTAGCGGGTGCTGTCGCCGTCCCAGCGGCCCAAGCCGGGAGCAGCTTTGCTGCGTGAGGCGCAGTGGCTTTGGGTAATGCCACTAAAACAGCTTTATTTGGCGTGCAAAGGCATTGCGTGCCAAATAAAATGGCGCGA
Organism: uncultured Rhodocyclaceae bacterium; assembly: GCA_903950295.1. The sequence continues at coordinate 7,620 of CAJBAP010000493.1, read as the reverse complement.
TACTCTGTCGCGCGACAAATAAAGGGGTGGCCATGCCAAAAGTGATTCGATCAGAGGAATTTGACCAGATAGCCGAGGTTGTCGGTCGATTTCATGATGGTGCAGAGATTGGTGAGATGTTGGTAGTTATTGGCGACGGATTGTCACGGCGAACGCTTCAGCGCCGCCTTGCTGATTTGATTGCCGAGGGACGTGTCATCGGCGGCAGAGAGCAGAAGTCATTCAAGTATCGGCTTGCACCCATCACGGGCGCATTGGAGGTCACAGAAGAAAGTGACCGCATGGAGGCACAAGGCGAGGTCTATGTCCCGACCTCTCCCGAAGGGGCGGAAATCAAGGCCTACGTACGCCAGCCGATCCAAGGGCGCCGTCCTGTTAGCTACAACATCGCATTCCTAGAAGCCTACCGGCCAAACGCCACTTGGTACTTGCCCGAAAAATTACGCGAGCAGCTGCATACCCTGGGACGATCTCCGGCAGATCATGCGCCGGCGGGCACTTTTGCTCGCGACATGCTTAACCGCCTGCTGATCGATCTGTCGTGGGCCTCGTCGCGTCTGGAGGGAAATACCTACAACCGGCTCGACACGGAACGCTTGATTCGGTTCGGAGAAGCCGCCGAAGGCAAGGATGCGATAGAGACCCAGATGATTCTGAACCACAAGACGGCCATCGAGTATCTGGTTCATGATGCCGATCATGTGGCCGTGAATGCCGAAACCATCATTGCCGTTCACGCGTTCCTGTCAGATGGCCTGCTTGCCGACCCGATGGCGTGTGGCAAGCTACGTAACCGTGCAGTTGAAATCGGTGGCAGTGTCTACCTACCAATCGCGCTGCCGCAGCGTATCGAAGAATTGTTTGGGATTGTGCTCGGCATGGCCGCCGAAATTGAAGACCCCTTCGAGCAGGCGTTCTTCCTAATGGTCCATCTGCCCTTTCTCCAGCCGTTCGAGGATGTAAACAAGCGCGTGTCACGCTTGGCAGCCAACATTCCGCTTATCAAGGGCAACCTGAGTCCACTATCGTTTATTGATGTGCCGGAGCGTGCCTACATCGATGCCTTGCTGGGCGTGTACGAACTGAACCGCATCGAGTTGTTGCGCGACGTTTTCGTATGGGCCTACGAACGCTCTTGCCAGCAGTACGTGGCGGTCAAGAGTCAGCTTGTGCCGCCCGATACCTTCAGGCTGCGCTATCGGGCAGCGTTGGCAGAAGCAGTGTGCACCATCGTTCGGGGGGGGGGGCTGCCAGCAACGATAGAAGCGGTCCGTCAGGCGATGCCGGCATCGGTCGTGCCAGACGATCAGGACGGCTTTGCCAAACTCGTTTTGGATGAGTTCAAAACCATGCACGCCGGAAACGCGGTCCGCTTCGGACTTCGGCCGCTGGAGTTTGATGCTTGGAAGCAACAGAAAACACACTCATGATGTATCGACTCGTGCGAAACATGATGTGATGGATCGCGCCGAACAACCTGCCGAAGCGGAAATCCTCAAGGCCGAGAATGCACGCCTTATCTCGATGCTGGAGGCTCACGGCATCGAATGGAGATTGAGCATTAGCTGCTGCAAATATTGAGTTGTTGGCTGTAACCTTTGCAGCACCAGTAATACCAAGGCCCCGCAGGTTTTCATGCCTCCGGGGCCTTTCTTTTTGGCACACTGGCGGAGGATGGTGCGGAAGCCAACGCTCACTACTGCGAGGTCGCTACGCAGTTGCGGCCATTGCGCTTTGCCGCATACACACCCAGATCGGCGGCTTTCATCAGTTCGTCAAGCCCCGCCATCCCGGTTGTTCTGGCCGCGACGCCCACACTGATACTGCCGACCCACTCGCCCGCCCCCGCAGGAACCCGCAACGCTGCGACTTCCGTGCGGATGGACTCGGCCAGCTTCATCGCGCCATCCAATGGCGTACCCGCACAAATAATCAGGAACTCATCGCCGCCCAACCGGCAGACGATGTCGTCGTTGCGCACCGCGTGCAGCAATTGTTTCGATAACGCACGCAGAACGGCATCACCAGCATCGTGGCCCTGGGTATCGTTGATCTGCTTGAAGTTGTCGGCATCGATCATCATGCAGGCGAGCGGCGTACCCTGACGTACCGCGCTCTCCCATTCCGTGGCGAAGCTGCGCATGGCGTAGCGGCGGTTTGGCAGACCAGTCAATGTATCGGTGTTGGCAAGGTCATCAAGTCGCTGGTTGGCTTCGGTCAGGGCCTGGGTTCGCTCTGCGACACGCGCTTCCAGTGTCTTGTTGAGTTGCACCAGTTCATGATTGCGTTCGGAGACTTGATGGAACAGGGCATTCAGCGCTGTCAGCAGGGTATCGGTCGCCGGGTCTTTGGACGGCGAATGATCCAGGTAGGCATCTTCGGGCCTTGAGCCAGACTGGATCGCTGCAACTTGCCTGGACATAAACTGATCCATGCCAAGGATGTGGTAAGCCAGCCAATGCGTCAGGAATTCCAGCAGAGAGTTTGCGGCATCCCGATTGTTGGCCGAAACCCCGCCATGAAGTTGCGTTACCTCGTCCAGAAAGCTGGCATGGGCCGCCCGGTGTTGGGCAACATAACGCGGGTCGAGATGCATTGCCTCCATCATGGTTTCTTCTTCGGCGAAGTGGTAGCGGGCATAGTCTGCCAACTCGGCAAAAACCACCTCCAGTTCGGTGATGGACGCCCCGTCCTGCCGCATGATCAGAACGCCGAATCGATTGATCAGATCGACCAGGCGATGGTGCTGCTCATCGACGTCGGCCAGCCCGGTGATGAAGCAGGAGTTCCAGAGAAATGCTTCCATTGTGATCGCCTAAAAAAGGATACTTTGAGGGGCTTGGTACATTCATCGAAGATCGGCCAGCGCGGCCATGAGATGTCATCATCGCAGCCATTCCGGCAGGGTATCGAGCAGCGCCTGGTAGTCCTGCCGCAAGGCGGCTACGACGGCGCTGTCGGGGAGGGTTCCCGCTTTCAAACGGCCTTCAGTTTCCTTGAGGCGCCGGGCGAAGCGGGTTGCCCCGATCTGTATCGCCAGCCCCTTCAAGGTATGGAGCGGCCGCTCCGCATCCTTCAGGCTGTCGCTGCTGACGGCCTGAGCGAGCCGGTCGAAAGACTCGGGAATGTCTTGCGTTGCCGATTGCATGACAATTCCGGCCAATTCACGGTTGCCACCCAGTTGGGCCAGCAGGGTCTTTTCTTCGAACACCGGCAGGTTGTCCTCTCGTGGCGTGATGGTCGTTTGTGACGCCGCCGCCCCCCCTGCTGCGTCACCGGCCAGCCAGTGCACCAGCGCCGCTGTCAGCTTTTCGATGGCGATGGGTTTCGTCAGAAAATCGTCCATGCCGGCATCGAGGCAGTTCTGACGATCGTCCTCGAAGGCGCTGGCGGTGAGGGCCACAATGGTCAGGTGCGGTCTGGCATGTTCCGTTTCCCAGCGCCGTATCTGCCGGGTGGCTTGATAGCCGTCCAGGACCGGCATCTGGCAGTCCATCAACACCAGGTCGGGGGCTATTCTGTTCGCGCCGGTGATCGCATCCACGGCCTGCTGGCCGTTTTCGGCGAAGTCGCAATGCACGCCGGGCTTGTTGAGCATGGCCTTGAGCACCATGCGATTGATCGGGTTGTCGTCAACCACCAAAATGTGGCCGGCAAAAGTGCCAGGGGTGCCGGGGGTGTCGGGATGCCCATCCATTGCCGTACCCGCTGCGGGGCATTCCGTCCCGCCAGCGCCGACTTTTGCCTGGCGCACCCCATCACGGCTGTCCGCCCCCGGCGCAAGCAGATCGGCACGGATACGGAACCAGAAGCGCGATCCTTGCCCGGCTTCACTCTCGATGCCGACATCGCCGTCCATCAGCATGGCCATGCTGCGCACCAGAGAAAGACCGAGCCCGCTGCCGCCAAACTGTCGCGTGGTCGAGCTGTCGGCCTGTGAGAAGGGCTTGAACAACAGCGACTGTTTGTCTGCCGGAACGCCAATGCCGGTGTCGGACACCGAAAATTCGATCAGCGCCCGTTGCCCATCGCGCTCGACTTCCCGGGCCTCGATGCGGATCTGGCCCTGCGCGGTGAACTTGAGGGCGTTGCCGACCAGATTGGAGAGCATCTGGCGCAGGCGGTGGGGGTCGCTCAGGTAGCGTTGGGCGGGGCCGTTCCAGGCTGACTCGATGCGCAAGCCTTTCTGCGCGGCGGCCTCGGCGAATAATGTCTGGGCTTCGTGGAGGATTTGCCCGGGTTCGAAGGCGGCCGATTCCAGCTCGATCTTGCCTGCTTCCACCTTCGAGATATCGAGAATGTCGTTGAGCAGGGCCAACAGCGTTTGGCCGGAATTGAGGATGGTGCGGGCGTAGTCCTGGCGTGCGTCATCCGGGATACCCGGCATCAGCAGCATTTGCGCCATGCCGAGAATGCCGTTCATCGGCGTGCGGATTTCGTGGCTCATGGTGGCCAGGAAGCGGCTCTTGGCGACGTTGGCGGCCTCAGCCATGATCATGGCCTGTTCCAATTCCTCCTCTTTCCGCTTGCGCTCGGTGATGAGGGTGCCGGTACCCCGGTAGCCTGCAAAACGGCCATCCGCATCTACATGCGGCACGCCGGACACAGAGATCCAGCGGCTGTTGCCGTCATCGAGGCGAATCTGGTACTCGAAATTCTTGAAGGGCAGGTGGGCGTCGAGCCGGGCAAGATGCGCCACCGTAGTTTCCGGCAGATTGGAGGACATCAGCTCCAGCAGTTCCCGCCGGCTCTTGCCGAGCAAGCGGCCCGGGGACAACCCGTAGACCGACTCAAAGTTCTCGGAAAAATAGCAGAAGCAGTGTTCTGCATCGGTCTCCCAGAACCAGTCGGAAGCGCTCGTGGAGAAGTCGCGCGCACGCGCTTCATCCAGTTGCAGTTTCTCGGTCATGCGCTGCGCCAGCAATTCGGCGCGGCGACGGCCGCCAGACTGCTGGCGCAACAGCAGGGCAAGCAAGGCGCTGATCAGCGTGAGGCCCGCGAATATCAGCCAGGGTGTCGTGCGGTCGATCGCCGCATCGAATCCGGTCGTGCTGCTCACCCTCAGGGTCAGATCCCGGACAGGTAGCCACAAAGGCGTGGAGATGGAAAAGCGCCGTTCCTTCCCTGCATCCCGAGCCAGGGATGGATTCTCGGTGTGATGGTCGGCATCGTAAAGCAGGGCGCCGCCAGCGGTATCAGAGGTGCCGGCGGCTGTATCGAAGAGTTCGAAATCAACGCGGCCGACGCCGACGTCGGCCATGCCGTCCAGCAACTCGGCAATCACGATGGGCGCGTACAGCAGACCGACCAGTGACGCGCGGCGTTCGTCAACGCTGGCGGGGTGCGTTCCCCTGGCATACACCGGCACGTAGAGCAGCACGCCGGGTGTTTTGCGCTCGTCCTGCACCAGCGTGATCGCACCGGTGATGGTCGGCTCACCGCTGTCGATGGCGTGTTCTGCCGCCGTACGGCGCGTTTTCTCCGAGCCGATGTCCAGGCCCTGAGTGCCGGTGTTGTCGGCCGCCGGCTCGATGAATTTGACGATGAAAAGGTCGGCGCGATCCTTGTCCTCCAGTTGGCGCAAAGTGAACTGCGGTGCGCCGTCGGCGCGCTCGGCGGCAATGAAGGCGTTCAGGTTCGGGCGCATGACGCGCTGGATGAAGCCGAAACCCCGCACCCCAGGGAATTCGGTGGCCAGGTCGCGCGATTCGACATAGGCACGGAACTCGGCGCGCGTCACCCGGTCGCTGGCTGCGTAAAGACCCTTGGCGCCGTTCAGGCCGTAACGCGGCAGGTGAAAGCGCCGCGAAATATCGGCGGACACCCGTTCGACACGGCGCTGAAACTCATTCTCGGCGCGCTCATTGATGACACGGTTCTGCCACAGGCCGGCGGCCGCAGACAGGCACAAGCCCAGCAGAAACACGGCGGCCGGCATGGCGGGGGTGAAGCGCTGAAGCGGGTGCGTTGCAACGGCCATCAGAGTGATCCCTTGTCCCGCCCCACTTCCAGCCATTTGAGCAAAGTCTCGAACAGCAGATCGGGGTCGACGGGTTTGCCGAGGTGGTCGTTCATGCCGGCTGCGATACAGACCAGGCGATCCTCCTCAAAGGCATTGGCGGTCATGGCGAGGATGGGGATCTCCGCATAGCCCGGCAGTGCGCGAATGATTTGTGTCGCCTCGACGCCATTCAGCTTCGGCATCTGCATGTCCATCAGGATCAAGGCGTAGCGGTTGCGTTGCGCCAGATCCACCGCCTCGTTGCCATCCGCCGCGATATCCACCGTGAGCCCGAGATCCTCCAGCAGCATCAGCGAGACCTCCCGGTTGATCGGCTCATCCTCCGCCAGCAGGATGCGCGTACCGGCAAATTCAGTCTTCAACCGAGCCTCGGCTGCGCCCGGCGTAAAAGTCGGCGCTGGCGGGACGGCACCCGCTGCCGCTTTGGGCACCCGCACCGTGAGCCAGAAGGTACTGCCCGCCCCGGGCTGACTGCTCACCCCGACATCGCCGCCCATCAAGCGCGCCAGGCGCTGGCTGATCACCAGCCCTAGTCCGGTACCGCCGTACTTGCGCGTCATCGAGCCATCGGCCTGCTCGAAGGCGGAGAACAGCCGCTTTTGATCCTCGGGCGCAATGCCGATGCCGGTGTCGATCACCTCGAAGCGCAACTGCACCGCGGTGGCGCTTTCCTCAGTGATCCGGGCGTGCAGGCTGATCGATCCCTGCGCGGTAAATTTGATGGCGTTGCCGGTCAGGTTGAGCAGGATCTGACCCAGGCGCAGCGGGTCGCCGCGCAACTCGATGCCGGCCACGTCCGGTGCCAGGTCCAGCTGCAACTGCAAGTGTTTTTCTGCCACCTTGTGGCCGATCATGCTCGCCAGGTTTTCCAGAACCTCGCCCAGCTTGAAATCCACCTGCTCGAGCGTCAGGCGCTCGGCCTCGATCTTGGAAATGTCGAGAATGTCGTTGATGACGTGGAGCAGATGCATGGACGCCGTCTTTACCTTGTTCAGCTGATCAATCTGTTTCGGGTCGGTCGTCCGCCGCAAGACGAGGTCGGTCATGCCCATGATGGCGTTCATCGGCGTGCGCAGCTCGTGGCTCATGTTGGCGAGGAAGGTGCTCTTGGCCCGATTCGCCGCCTCGGCTACTTCTTTGGCGATGGAGAGCTCCTGTTCATTGAGCCGCAACTGCTCGACCATGGCGACCAATTGACGTTCGCGCTGGTGAATGCCCCGGTAGAGGCGGATGCGGTTGAGCAGCAGACTGTCGTCGATCGGTTTGGTCAGGTAGTCCACGGCGCCGATGTCGAAGCCGTGATGGATGAACTCTTCGGCCTTGAACACGGCCGTGATGAAGATGATCGGGATGCTGCGCGTGCGCTCGGTCATTTGCAGGTGACGCGCCGTCTCGAAGCCGTCCATCCCCGGCATCTGCACGTCGAGCAGAATCAGGTCGACCGGCTGCTCGAGTACGCGGCCGAGCGCCGCCGCGCCAGAATCCGCCTCGATGATCTCGCAGTCGGGTAGTCGCTTGAGCAGCGCCTGCAGCGTGAACAGGTTGTTGGGGTTGTCGTCGACGATGAGGATGACGAAAGGCGCGTTTGTTGAGGAATT
>CAJBAP010000492.1 GCA_903950295.1 uncultured Rhodocyclaceae bacterium | reverse complement strand
GAACGGCTTATTGCGGATACTGCATAGCTTGTTTAATGTACGAGCATGGTTTCAGAATGGTTCAAAATTAAAAGGGGTTTAGTCATGAAAAACAGACTTATGCTTGGCCTTGCGTTTGCTGCAGTCACGACTTTCGCTGCTTCGAGTGCTATGGCGAGTACTTTTGCTTCTGTTGGTGTTTCTGTAGGTAATAAAATCGTTCTAACTAACGATAACAGCCCATCAAACAACTACGATGGCTACCTGCTCACCAATAAAGGCTCTGGCTCACAAAACCTAGGCTCGTTCACCACGTTCTGCCTTGAGTATAACGAGAACTTTTCTTACGGCGAGACACTTACAGTAGGTGGCATATCTTATGGTGCCGTCAATGGCGGGGTGGCTGGCCAAACCCCCAATACAAATAACGACCCGATAAGTGGGCAGACGGCTTTCCTTTACACTAATTTTATGGAAAACCCGAGCGCCCTGAGTGGTACTGCCGGATGGAGTGCGACGAGTGACTCGCTCAATGCGACCGCCATGCAACAAGCGATCTGGACGCTCGAAAATGAAATTGGAAGCACCAGCAACACCCTTGCACTAGCTCTAATCACTCTTGCAAATAATGCAGTTTCTAACGGATGGTCTGATATCGGTGGTCGGGTTCATGCTCTAAACCTCATACGTGCAAATGGTAGCAGTGGACAAGATCAACTCTACCTCGCGCCCGTGCCTCTGCCTGCTGCCGGACTGCTGATGCTCTCCGCGCTGGGTCTGGGTGGTCTGCTGACCAAGCGTCGTTCAAGCCAGGCTGCTGTTTAACGACAGGCTGGATCGATCGAAGAAAAGAGGCTCCTGCGGGAGCCTCTTGCTTTTGGGTGATCGCGTTATTCGAAGCCGATACCCGAGGCAGCTTGCAGCTGATAAACCCCGGGGCGGGTTTCCTTGCCAAAGATTCGCAGCAGGGGCGTCAGTTCCCGCTGGTAATTTTCCCCGGCCTCTGCGGTCGCATCCAAACCAAATGGCCGACCAGGTAGCAGTTGGCATGTGCCGCTCAACTTGAGAGCGCCACTCCCGATAGTACTTATCCGACAAGTCACCCCATCAGCCGCTCCCTTGATCTCGATCCGGTAGCTGCCGAGTGGATTGACCCGCACCAGGCTCGATGCAGCATTGTTCCAGACGATCTCGGCTGTTCCGTCCGCCTGTTGGTGTGCCCAACGAAACTCCTTGGCGGTGATGCTCAACTTTCCTGCCAATGCAGCCTCACGCAAGGTCGGTGAAATAGTTGCCAGGAGCGCAGCAGGCACTTCCAGTTGAGACGAATGAAGTGTGAATCCCGCCCTGCTCAGACTGGCATCGACCAATAGCTTGCCGGTAGCGACCGAAAGTAGGCTGAAGCGCAGGCGGCCCTGCACCAGTTCCGTTGCCACCACGGTCCAGCGCACCCGATCGATCGCGATGACCTCAACGCCCGGCAAAATTGCCTGTAGGGTGCCGCTCCCCTGCCAGACACGGCCTTGCGCATCCGTCAGACTCAAGGCACCCCGACTACCCCGTTGCAAGGCATGATCCAGCCACGTCGCAGGCGTCAACCAGAGAGCCGCACCGATCAGCAGGATAGCCAAAGCACTGGCGATGACCAGCATCCGCCTCATGGCTGCGCACCTGCGAAGGTGACCTCCAGTCTGGCCAAACCTTCTTTCTCCGAGAGTCGCATGCGTGCGGTCTTCACCTGAACACCCTGACGCTGCAATTCAAGCATCCACCCCAACCAGACATTCACGGGGCGATCCCTGGTGACAACCTGAATCTGATCGCCACCGATAACGGTAATGCTGACAATACCATCCTGCAGACTGCCGGCAACCACGCTGGACCGGATCCGCCGTTCCAGGCCAACTTCGACCGCCGAGCGCATGCTCGGGTCGCGGCGAATGCGCTCTATCTCCTCCACTTGGGCAATCAGCAGTCGGTGTTGGGCACGCAATTGCGGCAGCCGATCACTCAGCTTGCGGTGCGCCGCACCGATCGGCGCATAAATCGCACCATACAAAATAGCGCACAGCAGGACACTGCCCCCTAGGGTCAGCAGCCAACGTTCGCGAGCATTCCTTGCCAGCCAGAAATTGCGGAATCGGTTCCCGAGGTCAGCGACCATGCGCGCCCCCGGTTCCTGATGATGCAGCCACCAACTGTATCGTCAGGACACTGCCACCGCCATCGGATGCTGCAACAGCTGCGGTCAGCCCGCTCGCCACCAGTGCAGCGCGAAACTTGTCCAGCCAATCCTTGTCTGCCTGCGCATAGTCCAGGCTGAGCCGGCCACCTTCGTAGCTCACCACTTTCAATTCATGGCCCGATCCCTCCGGTTGCAGCTTCCCGATCAGGCCCAGCAGGGAAGCCATGCCCTCAGGCTGACCAGTGCTTGCCGACTGCAAGGACTTGAGTAGCGCCCCAACCTGCCAGACAGGATCAACGATAGCGGCACGCGGTGGCAGGACCCGCTCTGCCAATTGATGCATTTCAGTTTGTAGAACACCCTGCTCGCGGGACAGCATGACCAGGTCAATCGCCATGCCCACCAGCTGGATGGTCACCAATGCAATGACTCCCCAAGCGGCCGGCTTCAACAGGAATTTCAAGTCGGTGCCATCGTTTCGGGGGCGGAAGGATCCCTGTAGCAGATTGATCTCATCCGGCCAGACGGCTTCACGCCAACTCCACGCTCCCCTGGATTCGATCGGCAGGCCGCAGGCCGTTTGCCAGTGGCCCAGAACGGCCGCCTGCATGGCGCTACCCTGATACAGGCAAAGCCGCTCCGGCCGACCAGCCTGGAGCACCGCCTCATTTTCAAGCGCCAGTTTCAAGCCGGCAGGTGGATCCCCCTGATCCAGCGCCAGCCCGAATATCCGGGAAACCCGCAAGAGGGTGCCGTCTTCGTGCCTGACCAGCGACCAGGATTTGGGTTCGTTTGGTAATAACAGGCATTCCGGAATTGCCGCGTCGACGCAAACACCTTTGTCGGTCAAGCGCGCAAACGTGTATTGGAGCCAGGCCTGGTCTGTCACAGCCAGCCAGCTTAGTCCCTGGTCATCCCGCCCAAGCCAGGCGACATGCAACTGCTCCGCCTCACCGATGGAATGCGCTTCGGCGGCTCCCGGCAATAGGGGGGCCAACTTGCGAAGCGGCAAGTCGGGCAGGCGCGCCGGCACAATGCTGACCAACTCCGCCGCCAACACCAGATGACAACGCTGAGCCTTGGGCAGGTTCGTCAGCGTATTACCGCTCGCCGCGACTCGACCATCCGCGTGGCGCAAGATCCAGTTGCAGTCGTCGTTGTCGCGCAGGCTGTCGCGGCGCAAATAAATGCGCAGTTCGCTCACCGGACCGTCCTCCAGACCAGTCGCGGAAAACTGCGGCCACTGCGCTCGAACAGCGCCTGACTCTCCAGGGCGATACGGTCGTGCCCAATATATGCTGTTAGCATAAAATAACTGCTAGCGAAAGCCACCTGTCGTTCATCGATGTTCATCTTGTTATCCAGCGCATTGCGCAGATCACCCAGATTCCGAAAATAGGCGTGATCCCGCTTGGCTGCCAGGGCATAGGCCTCATCCAGACTCATGGTGGCCGAAAGCGCTGCCATCACCTCCGGTGGCGCGGTATTCACATTGACCGGACCGGGCCTGGGCAGCACCGCCACATAAGGGCGCAGTTTCTCCAGCCGATCCGTGTTCATGCCACGCACCGGCAGCAGCTCATCGAAGCTGACGAGCAGCCGGTTTGCGGGCGCGACGGAAGCAACCTGCCGCTGATAATAGGCATGCTCGGCACCGGCCTCGCTCGTCGGCTCATCATCGGCATCCAGCCAGTCGGCAATGGCATCCGCCAGAGCCAGCGGCAGCTTCAAGTTCAGCAGCAAGCGGCGGAAGATAGCCAGTTGGGTCGCATCGATCTTGCCACCATGCACCAGGCCATTGAGATTGAAACGACCATCGAGATCCACCATGTGCCCGCCCATGCGGAAGCCCTCGGCCTGCAGCGGCGGCATCTCCTGCCGCCAGGTTTCCCCCAGGTGGTCGACACTGTTCTGCAGGGCATCATCGAGCAGGACCGCAGCGCCCCACTGTTCCGCCGCACGCAACAGCCAGCGTGCCTGGCCGGCATGGGCGGCGTTTTCCAGCTTGCGGCCTTGAACATGGGTACGAAACATGAAGCTGCCAGATACAATCGCCGCCAGCGCAACCACCAGCATGGCGACGATGACGGCTGCGCCGCGCTGTCTCCGCATGGTGCTCATTGCGTGCGAAACACGCGGCGCAGCTGCAAACCGTCCGGCCAGGCCATGGCGACTTCGACAGCGCGCGGCAATTCCGTGGCGACATGCCAGTCGGCTTGCCAAATTCCCCGGCCATCCAGATAACGGAAACTGACCTGCTCGAGTGCTTCCAGAAGCAGTGACGGCAACATCTCGCCCCCCTGCCCGCTGACGGGCGATGCCGACCGGCTCAGTTGCCTGCCAATAAAGCGGTAGTTCACCTGCTCTACCCCACCGGCACCCTCCTCTGCCGTTAGCCGGTGCATGCTGAATCCCACTGCGGTCGAATCGTTCCGTTCGACAATGAAAACGGCAGGATTCCTTCCCGCAGCCGGCGGAATGAGCACGGCATCCTGCAAATCGGCCTCGATCCGGGTAAAGACGCGCGACAGCTTCTGCCAGCGCGCCAATTCCTTGCGGGAATGGGCTTCCACCTCCAACACGGCATTCAAGCCACGATAAGCGGCAAAGGCGAACAAGGTGAGCAACACCAAGGCCACCAGGACTTCCAGAAGGGTAAAACCGGAAGTTTTTCGCCGCATGCAATCCATGATTTTTCAACTCGGGCGCAGCAGAAAAACAACCAGATCGCGCAGGCTGTGCTCCGGCGCCTGCGCACTGGCCACCCGGATTTCCAGCCGGCGAAAACGCGGGTTCGGTGTGGTCTTGACCTCCTGGCGAATGATGAAACGGTGACCCGCCATTTCCTCCTCCTGACTGACCAGGCCGGGATCAGGCCAATCACGCCGTGCCGTCCGCTCGGCCGCCAGGTTCTCGGCCAGCCACAAGGCAATGAAGCGGGAGCGATACTCCAGCGTCCCCTCGATGCCAACCCCGCTCGCACGCAGTGCCGCCGTGAGGCCGATGGCAACGATAGCCAGCGCAATCAGCACCTCGAGCAAGGTAAAGCCGCGCGGACAAGACTTCATGAATCACTCCTCGCCAAGGGCGTGACCTCGAATCCTTCCTCGACACTACGGATGAGGGTACGCGCTTCTCCCATGGAAAGTTCGATCTTGACCCAGCGGACACCCAAGGGGTCCAGGTTCAAGCGCTCCCCATAAGCCAGTTGCCGGCCATCCGCCTCGATACGACGAATAGTGAAGCCAACAGGCAGTCGCCGGGGATGCAACAGATCATCACCCCGCAGCACCGACCAAGATGGCCCATTTCCGGTCATCTCGCGCCGTTCGAATTCATAATGATCTTCGGCCGCCACCCAGGCCAGCCTCATGCCGCCGAGTTCGGACTCTTCGCGCGCCTGCGCCAGCAGCAAAGCCAGGCGCTCCGCCTCACTGGCGAGTTGTCGCCCATCATCGGGGCGCAACGCCAGGCTGGCACTGGCCACCGTGACCGCCATGATGACTAGGGCGACCAGCATCTCCAGCAGGGTGAACCCGCGGATGTTCGAGTGAATGGGTACGAATTTCACAGCATCCAGTTGCCGATATCGGCATCGTTGCCTTCGCCACCGGGCAGGCCATCGGCACCCAGGCTGATCACGTCGATTTCGCCATGACGGCCCGGACTGAGGTAGATGTAGGCTTGTCCCCAAGGGTCATTGGGCAATTTTTCCAGATAACCGCCCGCCTTCCAGTTATTGGGGAGCGGCGCCAGTCCCGGTCTGGCGACCAGCGCCTGCAGCCCCTGCTCCGTGCTGGGGTAGCGCAGGTTGTCGAGCCGGTAGAGCTTCAAGGCCTGCACCAAGGTGGCAATATCCTGCTTCGCGGCGATCTTGCGCGCCTCGTCGGGGCGATCCATCAGCTTCGGTGCAATCAGCGCGGCCAGCACCCCCAGAATCACCAGGACAACCATCAATTCGATCAGGGTAAAGCCGCGCGGCAGGGATCTCGCGTTTGTCATAAGCCTCTCAATGCAACAGGCGGTTCATTTCTATAATCGGTTCCAGAGTGGCCAGCACGATCATCAGCACCATCCCACCCATGGACAAGATCAACAGGGGCTCGAGCAGTGCGACAAGGGCGGCCAGACGCACCTCGACAACCTGCTCCTGCTGCCGCGCCGCCTGCTCAAGGACCTTGGGCAATTCGCCGCTAGCCTCCCCGCTGGCCACCAGATGCAACAACAGGGGCGGAAACGGGCCGGCTTCACGCAGGGCACGGCTGATGCCCATGCCCTCATGCACACGTGCCGTTGCATCGGTGACCCCCTGCCGAAAAACCAGATCATCCAGGGAGGCGCCGGCATGTCCCAGCGCCGTCACCACCGGCACACCACTCCCCACGAGGACGGCGAACATGTGGGCAAAGCGTGCCGCAGACATGCCGCTGCGCAGTCGGCCGACGAAAGGCAGGCCCAGCAGAAACGCATGCCAGCGGTAGCGCACCGGATCCAGGCGTAACGCCCGCCAGGCCAGCACGCCGGCAATCGCGCTCAGGCTCAAACCCACCCACCAGGTCGCGCGAAACAGATCGGACAGCATGATCATGGCCCGCGTCAGCCAGGGCAGGCTCTGCCGGGAGTGCTCGAAGACGGTGACCACCTGGGGTACGACGTAGGTCAGCAGCACACCAATCACCAGCACGGCAACGATGCTGACGATGGCCGGGTAGATCAGCGCCATGCCGACCTTGTGCCTGAGTGCCTGGCCGCGTTCCAGATAGTCCGCCAGCCGTTCCATGACCACCGGCAGGGCACCGGCCTCTTCGCCAGCCCGAACGATCGCAGCAAAAAAACGTGGAAAGGCGCGGGGCTGGCGCTCCATGGCCGCCGCAAGGTTATGACCGGCGACGACATCCTCGTGAAGAATTTTCAGCACCAGGCGCACCGATTCGCGATCCGGTTGCTCGGCCAGCGCAGCGATGGCTTTCTCGATGGTCAGACCGGCCGTCAACAAGGTGGAAAACTGGCGCGAAAACATGGCCAGATCGGCTGCCGAAATACGCCCGGCGAAATAACCCGGGGTCCCCGTCCGCGCCTCGCGCGGTGAAACCGCCTCAGGCAGCAGTCCCATCTCGCGCAGGAGCGCGCGCGCGGCACGCAGATGATCCGCCTCGAGTTCGCCCGTCCGGCGGCGACCCGCCGCATCGACGGCAACATAGCACCAGGCGCTCACATCGCCTCCCGGGTTACCCGGAGAATTTCCTCGATCGAGGTCGTGCCCTTCTGCAGCCAGCGCACGGCATCCTCGCGCAATGAACGCAGGCCGTGGCTCTGGGCATATGCGCGGATCGCATGCTCGCCGGCGCCATCATGGATCAGGCGGCGCAAGCCATCATCCACCCGCAGCAACTCATACAAGCCGGTGCGGCCACGATAGCCGGTGTTGTTGCAATCCGGGCAGCCAATGGAGCGAAATACGCGGGCCGGTGGCGAGCCGTTGGCCACCGCCTGCCACTGTCGCGCCGTGGGCACATAGGCTTCCCGGCAGGTAGTGCACAGCTGGCGCACGAGGCGTTGGGCAAGAACGCCGATGAGGCCCGAACCGAGCAGAAACGGCTCGATGCCCATGTCGATCAGGCGGGGAACCGCGCTGGCTGCATCGGTGGTATGCAGGGTGGCCATCACCAGATGGCCGGTCAGGCTGGCCTGCACGGCAATCTGGGCCGTTTCCAGGTCACGAATCTCGCCGATCAGCACGACAT
>CAJBAP010000491.1 GCA_903950295.1 uncultured Rhodocyclaceae bacterium | reverse complement strand
TTGGCGGTGATCGGCGCCATGTACCGCTGGCTGATCGAGCAGCGCTACGTTCTGGCCAACCCCTTCTCTGGAATCAAAGTCAAAGGCGCGTCACACGCCGCGCCCATGGATACCGGTCGTGTGTTTACCGAAGGGGAATGGCCCATCATTCGCGCGGTTGCCGATAGCCTGGAGTATTCCCACGGTTGGCACTTGCCCGCCGCGCAGCGCCTGCGCTTTGTGCTGGACTTTGCCTATGCCACGGGCCTGCGGGTCAGTGAGCTAGTTGGTGCCACACTCGGCCAAATTGAAACGGATGCCCACGGCGACCACTGGTTGAAGTTGGTCGGCAAAGGCAAAAAAGCCGGCAAAGTGGCATTACCGCCGCTGGCGAAATCCGCTCTGGATCATTCGTTGATGCAGCGCGGCCTGCCCATTACGCCTGCGCACTGGAAGCCCAAAACTCCGCTGATCGCTGATCTTGGCGACCCCGACAGCAAGTCGGGGATCACCTCCGCGAGGGTTTGGGCGTTGATGAAGAGATTCTTCCTGACCGTGGCGACGGTCATTGAAAAGGAATGCCCGGCTACAGCGGAAAAACTGTGCCGGGCCAGTCCCCATTGGATGCGGCACACCCATGCCACACATGCGCTGGCGCGCGGTGCCGAGCTAACCACCGTGCGCGACAATCTGCGGCATTCGTCGGTTGCCACAACTTCGATTTACCTGCACACCGACGAAGTCAAGCGGGCCAGGCAGATTGGGGATGCGTTTGCGGCGCGGTCATGAAGGGGGGGGCAAATATCCGCGAACGCCGAGAACACGGACGAACCAGCGCGTCGCGTTCGCATAGGGGCCTCAATGCCGCGGGGATTTGGCTAACTTTACTTTTTTGGGGCTTGGGCAAAAATAGCCTACATCAAAGTCAACCGATCCAACGTGTCCTTCCGGTAAGCGTGCATGATTTTTCTTGAGTCGCTTGGTATTGTCATGCTCCATATCAATCCTATGAATGGAGCAGGCGATGGCGACGATGTCCACACGAGACGGTATGCAGGGCGAGAGCCTTGAACAAGTCAAGGATCGCTTTGCGTTATGGCGCGCAGGACGCAAGCGCGGCGAACACATCTCCAGCGCCTTGTGGGTAGCTGCGGTGGGCTTGGTGGAGCAATACGGCCTGCAGCGGACCGCGCAAGAGTTGCGTGTCGACTGCGAGGGGCTCAAGAAACGCTCTACCCGTCATGCCGCAGTGGCAACGAGCAAGGCGGCAGCTCAGTTTGTCGAGCTGTTTGCGCAGCCAACGATGAGCGCCGCGTCGACGGTCGCGTGCATTGTCGAGATGGAGAATGCCAAGGGCTGCAAGATGCGCGTCGAACTTGCGAGCGTCGATAGCTTGGCAGGCCTGGCCAGTGCTTTCTGGAGCGTGCGATGATTCAGCTGACCCCGCATATGCGCGTTCTGGTGGCGGTCGCCCCAGTCGATTTTCGCGCAGGCATCGACGCCCTGGCCGCCATCTGCCGGCAACGGCTCGACGCCGATCCTTTCGGCGGCGGGTTGTTTGTCTTCACGAACCGGCGCCGCAACGCGGTCCGGGTCCTGGTCTATGACGGCAACGGATTTTGGCTATGCCACAAACGCCTGTCGAGCGGGCACCTGGCGTACTGGCCTGACGGCGTGGGGCCGGCCAGTGCTCTGCAGGCGTGCGAGTTGCAGGTGCTGCTGATGGGAGGCGATCCTACCCAGGCGAAGGTGCCGCCTGCCTGGCGCAGATTGCCGGTGGTGGCGTCACGCGCGCCGACGAGCCCACGTATGCCGGCGCCTCCACATGCGCGGGCGGTGGGTGCGTGATTGCGCCCAGCGCCGCCCCGTGGTTCCAGGGCAGCCATCGATGTGGGTGGGCCGCCACTTCGGCGCCATGGATTTGCAGCGCCTGCAAATAGTCGAAGGCGTTGGTCTTGCAGGACTCGCAGGTAAAGATCACGCTCATCAATATGTCACCGACGTCGGCACCATGCTGGGTTCGATAGAACAGAGAATTTTTGCGATAAATAATCGCCTTCTTTAAAATTCTTTCCGCGATGTTATTGTCCAGTGGCGCCCCGGCTTTCCTGTAAAACAACGTGAGGCCCATCCAGTGCTTGAGCATGTAGCGCATCGCCTTGCCTAGGCCGCAATTGGGCTCGACCTCATGGTCTGCCAGTTGCTTTCTCATCCATTTTTTGAGCGCCAGCATCAGGGGGCGGCTATGGGTGCGGTGATGCTGCAGGCGATCCAAGTCCGACATCCCCATGTCTTTGGCCTCTTGATCAATCCGGTACACACTGGCGAACACTTCAATGATGTCGCGGCAGGCGTCAGGGAAATTCTCCGCCACATCGACAAACTGACGACGCGAATGCGCCAGGCATAGGGCGAGGAAGCTCAGGAAGTCGCCTTTGGTATTCGCCGCCAGGGCGTCACACATTTGCATCGGCACGGGCAGTCCCTGGGCCCGATGCGCCAGCACTTTCTCCATATTCATCCCCGAATGCGCCGCGCCGGTGAAGAACAAGATCACTTTCACGTCGCCCAGTAGCGAGACGATGCCGGTGGTATTGATCGCCTTCATTGTTGGCAGCGCCTTGCCTGCGGCTTCGGCCTTGGCACGGCGTGCGCCCATCAGATCGAGAATGCGCGCCGTCGTGTCATCGTTATGCAGCAGTCTGCCCTGCGCCGCTTGCACAATCATTGCCTCGTACACAAGGCGCGGCCCCGCAGAGGCCATTCTGTCCAGCTGATCCCACTGCGTGGACTTGGGCATAGGCATCTGCATGCTCGACTGCAGCCGATCAAGACGGTGGTATGGCATGCCGCTGCCATAGTGAAGCAACGCCAGAACGGTGGCGCAGCTCGGTTCGTACTTTACCGTCGACATGCCAAGCGGCAAGGGCGCGCGCACGGTGTATTCGCACAGGCGGCAACGCAGGCAGGCGCACCTGAGAATGGATGCCGTCAATGGGGGATTGCCCACCACCTTGACGAGAATTTTTGGCGGCGTGTCGTAGACCTTGCCGACGAGGCAATTCGGACAGGCATCGCCTGACTTCAGGCCTGGCACGGGGATGTCAAAGACCTGCGCACCCGGGTATGCGGTGGCGCCGTTGCGGCCATGCCCCTTGTGTTTCTTGGGCGTCTTGCCAACACCGGCCGACGGCGCGCTCGAATCATCCGGTGTCGGTTCTGTGGGGCGCTCGGCGTGGTCACTCGCGCCATTAGTGCCGGTGCCGATCAACTTAAGAACATTGGCCGTGCTCTCGGTGCGCTTGCCGAACAGCATGTGGGATAAGCGTTTGAGCGAGGTCCTTGCGTTCTGCAACGCTTGCATGACATAGAAGAAGGTGCCAAGCACGCCTTCAAGCAGTTGGTATTGCTCGGCTGAGAATGTCGGCTTGGCCTGAGCCAAGAGGGCGTCGAGCTCTTCCTGGGTGGCAGTCAGGAGCTTGGCCTCCTTCATGGCGCGACATGCGCCAGGCGTTGACGAAAGTCTTTGACCAGCGGCAAGCCCAGCACGTTCTTGATAGAGCGATTGGGCATGTGGGTGGGCGCATCTTTGCCACGTCCAGTGGTAACCCCCAGGTGGACCCAGTTGGCCGCACGGTAGCACGTGCCCAGGAAGCGTTGCGGGTCGACGAAGGTCTCCAGGAAATAGATCGGGTGTGCATAGACAGCTTGCCAGTCGGCCGACAAACGCCGTGCGATGCGCCCCAGCAGGTGGGAGGCCAGATGCGGCACTGTCACCCACGGCAGGATCAGAAAGCGCGTGTTGTAGGCCAGCATCCTGATGTTGGCCAGGCGCGCCGACTTTGACCAGCCGATGAATTTGTCACGACCGCCCAGGTGGCGTGGTGCCGAGCTCCAGGCCATGCAGGCGATGGGTCGGCCCTGGGCAAACACCATGTACTTGAGTTGCTCGCCCACGGGCTGCGTGTAGCCCAGGTAGTGGTGTTGCTGCATGAGAGCGTTGAACACGGCTTCCTCGGGAGTGCGGCGCACTTGCCGGATATCAAGCAGGCCCAGATCGGCCAGGCGCATGCACAGCGGCCCATCGTCGACGTTGATCGGCGTTGGTGCAGCACGGTCCACGAGTGGATTGCGACTAGTCTGGCGCACCGCCGGCAACTCGATCAACCCTTGGCGATGCAGCGTAAGCATCAGCCCGCGGCACACCATTGAGCGCAGGGCGCCGTTGGACTGCACCCAGTTCCACGCCTGGCAAAGCTTCTCAGATAAATTGCGACGACTCGACTCAGGGTTCGCGGCGATGAGCTCCCGAATGAATACGAGGTCTTCGTTTGTGATCACTCGGTGGCGGTAGCTCAGTGGTTGTTGCAGTGGCATGCGCCCAACGATATCGGAAACCGCACCGGAACGCAAGTCAAAAAATGCATCTGTCACCCAACAATCTTCAAACACTAACGCATTCAGCAAAAATAATTGGGTTTAGGCGCACCTGCCGGACGGACACGTGTTAGTGTGCAGAGACTTGATGAGGAGAAACTTGATGTTGCATGCTGTTGAGAAGAAAAAGACCAAGTATTTTGAACGCTACCGTGGCATACGCGATGGGCGCGAGAAGCGGGTGTGTGAAGAAGACGAAATTGTCTCAACGATTTTTGGTCCACTGGATTTCTTTAGCGCGGCGTCTGTTTTCGAGTTTTGGAGGGGTGTTATTCAATTGGAACGTAGTTCAGCTGAATTTCCGGTTGGACCTCCAGTTCATTGCCACTTTGAACTTTGGCCAGTAAACAAATATATTCCAGATGCCCACTTCACTTTTTTTTGGCCTGATGAAAAGCGTTTTGACATTTTGATTGAGTTTAAGTGGCGTGCTCCATTGCATCCCAAAAATCAGCTCCACCTCCAGTGGCAGCAATATCTACCGGAAGAAGCGCGGA
>CAJBAP010000490.1 GCA_903950295.1 uncultured Rhodocyclaceae bacterium | reverse complement strand
GGTTAACCGCAAGGCTTTCGAGGCTGGCCGCGCCGCCGACGCAGCAGCAGCCCACACCAAGGAAACGGAGACAGCATGACCGCAAAGATTCTCGACGGCAACGCACTGGCGCAAATCGTTCGCGCCGAACTGGCCGAAAAGGCCGCCGCCCTCAAGGCCACGCAAGGCATCACGCCCTGCCTCGCCGTCATTCTCGTCGGCGAAGATCCTGCCTCCAGCGTGTATGTGCGCAACAAGGTCTCCGCCTGTGAAAAAGCCGGGTTCCGTTCGATCAGGGAGGTCTACCCGACCGACGTCGAACCAATGATCGTGCTCGGCAAGATCGCCGAACTCAACGCTGATCCGGAGGTGCATGGCATCCTCGTGCAACTGCCGCTGCCCAAGCAATTCGATACCGAGGCCGTGCTCGAAGCCATCGTGCCCGAAAAGGACGTCGATGGTTTCCACGCTGAAAACGTCGGTGCGTTGATGCAAGGCAACCCGCGCTTCATCCCCTGTACGCCCTATGGCGTAATGAAGATGCTGGCCTCAGAGAATGTGCCGCTCAAGGGCGCTGAGGCCGTCATCGTCGGCCGCAGCAATATCGTCGGCAAGCCGATGGCCATGCTGCTATTGGCGCAAAGCTGCACCGTCACCGTTTGCCATTCGCAGTCGAAAGATCTCGCCTTCCATACGAAACGCGCCGACATCCTGGTCGCTGCCGTCGGTCGCGCAAAGATGATTACCGGAGACATGATCAAACCCGGTGCTACCGTCATCGACGTTGGAATTAATCGGACCGCCGACGGCAAGCTGTGCGGTGACGTGGATTTCGAATCGGCCAAAGAGGTCGCCGGCTTGATCACACCGGTGCCCGGCGGCGTCGGCCCGATGACGATCACCATGCTGCTCGCAAACACTCTGGAATCTGCTGAAAGGACCTTGAAATGAGCACCGCACACCCCGTCGTCGGCATCGTCATGGGCTCGGATTCTGACTGGCCGGTCATGAAAGTCTGCGCCGAGACATTGAAACAATTCGGCATTTCTCATGAAGCCAAGGTCTTGTCCGCCCACCGCACACCGGATGCCGCACTCGACTACGCCGCCACGGCGCAAAGCCGCGGCATGAAGGTGCTGATCGGTGCGGCCGGCGGCGCAGCACACCTGGCTGGTGTGCTGGCCGCCAAATCGGAGTTGCCTGTACTGGCGGTGCCAATGCCCTCCAAGCATCTGCAGGGTCTCGATTCTCTGCTGGCGATGGTGCAAATGCCCGGCGGCATTCCGGTCGCCACCTTCGCCATCGGCGAGGCGGGCGCGACGAATGCCGCACTGTTCGCGGTCGCCATGCTGGCACTTAACGATGCGGGTCTGGCGAAAAAGCTGACCGACTTCCGCGTGCGCCAGACGGAAAAAGTACTCTCCAAAACCCTGCCCGAGGTCTGATGCCTGGACCGATCGAGCGCGCAGCCGAGCTCCGCGACGTGGAGCGTGCCGCAATTCAGCTGCGCGCGGGCGAACTAGTCGCCTTTCCGACCGAGACGGTCTATGGCCTCGGTGCCGATGCGCGCAATCCGGTTGCCGTGGCAAAAATCTTTGCCGCCAAGGGGCGCCCGGCCGATCATCCGCTCATTGTCCATCTGCCCGATGTTGCCCATGTAGAAAACTGGGCGCGCGACATCCCTGAAGCAGCATACGTACTCGCCAAGGCTTTCTGGCCCGGTCCGCTGACGCTGATTCTGAAGCGCCAGCCCGACGTGCCGGACGCCATCACCGGCGGGCAGGACACCGTCGGCCTGCGCGTGCCGAACCACCCGTTGGCACTCGAGTTGCTCCTCAGCTTCGATAGCGGCATTGCCGCCCCTTCAGCCAATCGCTTCGGCCGCATCAGCCCGACGACTGCGGAACATGTGCGGGATGATCTGGGCGATACCGTTTCACTCATCCTCGACGGCGGCCCCTGCACGGTAGGCATCGAGTCCACCATCGTCGACCTCAGCAGGCCACGCACCACCATCCTGCGTCCCGGCATGCTTGACGCCATCGACATCGGCCGTGTGCTGGGGCGGGTTCCCGACGTGGCAAGCGATACCCAATCCCCCCGCGTCTCGGGGTCGCTGGCAGCCCACTACGCGCCGCGCACCCCGCTGGTGCTGATGCCCGATGACAGCCTGTCCATCGAACTGCGCAACGCCATCGTCGCCCGGGAGCGCGTGGCCGTGCTGGCGACCTTTCCGGCACCCTTCGAGATGCCGCTGGTGTCCTGGTACATCGCCCCCGCCGATCCGACCGGCTTCGCCCATGATCTCTACGCCAACCTGCGCCGACTCGATGCGCTCGGCTGCGACCGCATCATCGTGCAGAAACCCGCAGGGCAAGCTTGGCAAGCCGTACTCGACCGACTCAAGCGTGCAGCAACTGGATCAGGGGCAAGATAGGCTAAGATTCGTTTCGCCAAACCCGACATGGAGGAAAGATCACGATGGCAACAATCCACAAGGAAGTCGCCGCACAGCAACCGCTCGCCACCCGCAAGGCGCCCCAAGGCACTGGTTTCAGCCAGCCCAGCACCTTCACGCTGGTACGTGCCGAGTCGCCCGCCCTGTGCGTGATGACCGACCTCAAGCAGGTCTCCGCTGCCACCATCGGCGCGGACGCCACGCTGGCGCAGGCCAACCAGACGATGATCTCACGTGGCGTACGCCTCCTGCTGGTGGTCAATCGCGACGACGAAGTGCTTGGGCTCATCACCTCGCGCGACACGCAGGGCGAAAAGCCGATCCAGTTGATCCAGGAGCGCGGCGGAAAATTCAGCGATCTGCTGGTCAGCGATCTCATGTGCCCGCGTGAACGGATCGACCTGATGGATGCCGCCGATGTGTTGCGTGCCACGGTCGGCGATATCGTCGCCACGCTCAAGCACCTGAAGCGCCAGCACGCAATGGTCGGCGAAAAGGACCCGGTCACCGGCCAGTCACGCATTCGCGGCATTTTCTCGGCCACGCAGATCGGCCGCCAATTGGGTGCCGCCGTGCAGACCTTCGAAGTCAGCACGACCTTCTCCGAAATCGAAGGCCTGCTCGCCCAGGATAACGTCTAGGTGAGTGCCTGAGCCTCACGCTTGAACTGTCGTTGTGCCGGGTCGGCCCGCTGGCCCGGCACGAGGATCGCTACTGGTTTTCCGGTGTCGATCCGCGTGAGACCGATCTGCCCGCCACGTTTGCCGGCACGCTTGAAAAAGTCGGCGCTGGCAGTACGGCAAGTTTCCCGCTAACCGATC
>CAJBAP010000489.1 GCA_903950295.1 uncultured Rhodocyclaceae bacterium | reverse complement strand
TTGACATCGGTCAACGCATGTCATGTCGCAGCGAGTAAGATCGCCGAGTTCGCTTTCTACTTTCTATTTTGAGATCACCGAACGTGCCGAAGGCTACTCTGCTGATTGTCGATGATGCGCCAGAGAATCTGAGCGTATTGAGCGGGTTGTTGCAGCCGCAATATCGTGTGTTGGCGGCAACATCTGGCGAGGTGTGTCTGCGCGTGGCCAGTAGTCAGCCCCAACCCGACCTGATCCTGCTGGATGTGATGATGCCGGGCATGGACGGCTACGCCGTGCTGGCCCTGCTCAGGGAAAATCCGCTTACCCGTGACATCCCGGTGATGTTCCTCACCGCACTGACCGGGATCGATGACGAAGAGCATGGGCTGCAACTGGGTGCCGCCGATTACCTCACCAAACCGATCAAACCTGCCGTGGTGCTGGCGCGAGTACGCACACAACTCGAAGCCAAGCAGGCACGCGACTGGATGCGCGACCAGAATGCCACCCTCGAGGCCGAAATCGCCCGCCGCATGACGGAAAATGACCTCACCCAGCGGGTCAGCATTCGAGCCCTGGCCCACCTTGCCGAAACCCGAGATCCGGAAACCGGCAGCCATATTCTGCGTACCCAGGGTTATGTGCACCGGTTGGCCATGCAGCTCAGGCAGCACGTCCGCTTCGAGGCGGTTCTGACCGTACGCTACATTGATCTGCTGACACGTTCGGCGCCGCTGCACGATGTCGGCAAGGTCGGCATCCCCGACCATATCCTGCTCAAACCGGGGTCGCTGACCCCGGATGAATGGGTGATCATGCGCACGCATGCCCAACTGGGCAGTGAAGCCATCGAACAGGCCGAACGCGATATTGAAATGTCTCTGGAGTTCCTGGCGCTGGCCAAGGAAATTGCGCATTGGCACCACGAGAAATGGGACGGCAGCGGCTATCCGGATGCTTTGGCCGGCGAGGACATCCCGCTCTCGGCACGAC
The DNA here is from genome assembly GCA_903950295.1 of uncultured Rhodocyclaceae bacterium. The sequence continues at coordinate 6,857 of CAJBAP010000489.1, read as the reverse complement.
TGATGGCCCTGGCTGACGTGTTCGATGCCCTGATCACGCCACGCACCTACAAGTCCGCATTACCCTATCACCAGGCGCGCGACATCATTGCCAGCGAACGTGGCAAGCACTTCGACCCGGACATGACGGATGCTTTCATGGACTGCTTTGGTGATTTCGTCGAAATCGCCAACCGGCTTGCCGAGCGCTGATATGGAAGGGCGCGGCGCATGAAACTTCGCACAAAAATGTGGCTGGTGCTGGGCTTGGTGATGGGGAGCGTCCTGACGCTCGATCTCACTGTGCGCTACCAGCGTATCGTTGCCGAGCAACTGGAAGAGCAAACGGACGACGTCCATACGATCCGCGGCATGTTGATGGCGACGCGCCGCGTATATCACAAGCAATTTCTGGACAGTGGGCTGCCGGTCACCGACAAGACCGTGGGTTTCTTGCCGGCGCACGCCTTGTCTCGGATTTCGAAGGATTTTCCCAATTGGGACAAGAGTGGCATTTCTTTCAACAATGTTTCCGATCGCCCGCGCAACCCCGACAATCAAGCCGATCGTTTCGAACTGGAGGCGATGGCCTGGTTCCGTGCCAATCCAAACGTCGAAGAGCGTATGCAACAGATCAGGGACGACAAGGAAACCAGTTGGCTGCATTACACCGCACCCATCTGGGTCGAGTCGTATTGCCTGAAGTGTCACGGTGAGGCAACGGATGCTCCGGAGAGTATCCGCAAAGGCTATACCAAGTCGTATGGCTACGAGGTGGGTGATCTGCGCGGGGTAATGAGCATCAAGCTACCGCTGGCACCCTATGAAACAGCCCGCTGGAGTCGCTGGCTGAATCGGCTCGGCTGGAGCTTGTTTTCCTACACGCTGATTTTTATGGTGCTGGGAATCCTGATGGAACGACTGGTGCTGCGCCGTGTCGGCATGTTGCGGGAAGCCGCGCTGCAGGTGGCGGCCGGTATTCCGGCAGTCCGCTTGCCCGAAACGGGTGCCGACGAACTGACGGATCTGGCGCGTGACTTCAATGTGATGGCAGAGGAGGTCGAGGACCGCGTGAAAGCGCGCACCGCCGAGTTGGCAGTGGCGAAAGCTATCGCCGAGACCGCCAATGTGGCGAAAAGCGAGTTCATCGCCAACATGAGCCACGAGATTCGCACGCCGATGAATGCCATTCTTGGCCTGACGCACCTGCTACATGCGGGGGCGACGCCACCGCAAATCGATCGACTGGACAAGATCAACAGTGCCGGGCAGCACCTGCTGTCGATCATCAACGACATTCTCGATATTTCCAAGATCGAAGCCGGCAAACTGAAACTGGAGGAGAGCAATTTTGCGCTGGGTGCCGTGCTGGACCATGTGCGCTCCCTGATCAGTACCGCAGCACAGGCCAAAGGACTACGCATCGTGGTGGATGGCGACGATGTTCCTCTCTGGTTGCGGGGTGACCCGACCCGTTTGCGCCAGGCCCTGCTCAACTATGCCAGTAACGCGGTGAAGTTTACCGAGCAGGGAAGCATCTCCTTGCGCGCTGTGCTGATCGAAGACAGGGGTGATGAATTGCTGGTGCGTTTCGAGGTGGCAGACACGGGTATCGGGATTGCTCCCGGTGTCGCCGAGCGGCTGTTCCACGCTTTCGAACAGGTCGATGCTTCGACCACGCGCAAATATGGCGGTACCGGCCTCGGATTGGTGATCACCCGGCGACTGGTGCAGATGATGGGTGGTGAGGTCGGTGTCGACAGCATTCCTGGTGAAGGCAGTACCTTCTGGTTCACCGCCCGTCTGCAACGCGGCCACGGCAGCATGGTCTATGAACCAATGCTGGAGGAGATGGATAGCGAGACGCGGTTGCGCCAATACCACGGTGGCGCAAGGATCCTGCTGGCGGAAGATAACGCCATCAACCGAGAAGTTGCGCTGGAACTACTGCACAGCGTCGGGTTGGCAGTCGATACGGCGGCAGATGGCCTGGAAGCGCTGGAGAAGGCGCGTGATTATCCCTATGCCCTGATCCTGATGGACATCCAGATGCCCAGCATGGATGGACTGGAAGCCACCCGGGCTATCCGCAAGCTGCCGAACCGGCAGGCGATGCCTATTCTGGCGATGACGGCCAATGCTTTCGATACGGATCGCCATGCCTGCGAAGCAGCGGGCATGAACGATTTCATCGCCAAACCCGTTGATCCGCATGCGCTCTATGCCTGTTTGCTGAAGTGGTTGCCGCCAGTCGCTGCTGACGTACTGCCTGCCAAGCCTGGGCAGACGGTTCCCGCGCCAGTCGGAGCGCCGCCGGTGGTCGACACAGCTGTTCAGGCAGCCCTGGAGCCTTTCACGCATGTCCCCGGCCTCGATGTGGCCCGTGGGGTAGCCTTGATGCGCGGTAAAGCAGGCAAGTATCTCGACTTGCTATGCCGGTTCATCAACGAACACAGCAATGACATGTCGCGGCTGGCGGAGTGCCTGTCTGCGAATGACCACGAGGTTGCCCTGCGCCTGACCCATACCCTCAAGGGCGCGGCCGGTACGCTCGGGGCGGAGCGTCTGGCGGAACTGGCGCGGGATCTGGAGGGGATGTTGCGAGCCAGCCAGGAGAACCCGGCAGGTGAGGAAGCAATTGCTGCGGCGATGGATTCCATTCGTCACGAATTCGCGACATTGACTGCTGTCCTGCCGTCAGCATCGGCAGCAGCGCCACTGCCGGACGCGGTGCCGCCCGATCCGGAAGCTGTGCGAAAAATACTGGACGAGCTGGAATCACTGCTGGCGCAATGCGACACTGCTGCCGTGACGCTGCTGGAAGAGCATGCCGCACAGCTGCGCGCCGCCTTGGGTGTCCCCGGTGATGACCTGGCCCGTCAGGTCAAGCGGTTCGACTTCGAGACCGCAACGAAGACTCTGGCTGGCCTGCGAAAAGCGTAGTCGTACGCTGTTATTCGACGCCCTGGCTGGCGAGATACTCCTCGTAGTTGCCACGGTAATCGACGATTTCTCCGTTCGTCTTGATCTCGATGATGCGCGTGGCCAGCGATGAAACGAATTCGCGGTCGTGCGAGACGAACAGCAGCGTGCCCTTGTATTTCTCCAGCGCGTTGTTGAGCGACTCGATGGATTCCATGTCGAGGTGGTTGGTCGGCTCGTCCATCAGCAGCACGTTGTTGTGCAGCAGGATCAGCTTGCCGAACAGCATGCGTCCCTGTTCGCCGCCGGAGATGACCTTGACCGATTTTTGCACCTCATCACCCGAGAACAATAGCCGTCCCAGCGTGCCGCGAATCAGCGTTTCCACCTCGGCGCCCTCGTAGCCGCCGGCGCGCACCCACTGGCCCATCCAGTCGGTGAGGCTTTCATCCACGGCAAAGTCAGCGGCATGATCCTGGGCGAAATAGCCGGGCCGTGCCTTTTCCGCCCATTTCACCTTGCCATGCGTGGGTGAGAGACCCTCCAGCGCTTCGCCGCCGAACAGACGCAGCAGCGTGGTCTTGCCGACGCCGTTCTCGCCGATGATCGCCACCTTCTCGCCGGCCTCGATGGCGGTGAAGAAGTTGTTGATGACAGGCACGTTCTCTGTGTAGCTGAAGCAGAGATTTTCCGCCTCGACGGCGAGGCGGTGCAGCTTGTCCTTGTCGTGGTAGTCGAAGCCCATCCACGGGTACTGACGTGAGGAGGGCTTGATATCCTCGATCTTGATCTTCTCGATCTGTCTGGCGCGCGAGGTGGCCTGCTTGGCCTTGGAGGCGTTGGCGGAGAAGCGGCGCACGAAATTCTGCAATTCAGCAACCTTCTCCTTGGCCTTGACGTTGGCGTTCGACTGGGTCGTCCGTGCTTGCGCTGAAGCTTCCATGAAATCGTCGTAGTTGCCCGGATAGACGGTGATCTTGCCGTAGTCCAGGTCGGCCATGTGGGTGCAGACCTGATTCAGGAAGTGGCGGTCGTGGGAGATGATGATCATCGTGCTGTCGCGCGCGTTGATCACGTTTTCCAGCCAGCGGATGGTGTTGATGTCGAGGTTGTTGGTCGGTTCGTCGAGCAGCAGAATCTCGGGGTTGGCGAACAGCGCCTGCACCAGCAGTACGCGCAACTTCCAGCCCGGCGCCACTGCGCGCATCGGACCGGTGTGCTGTTCGATGGGAATACCGACGCCCATCAGCAGTTCGCCGGCACGGGCTTCCGCCGTATAGCCGTCGTATTCCGCGAAGTGGGCTTCGAGTTCGGCCGCGTGCATGTAGTCGTCTTCGGTCGCGTCCGGGTTGGCGTAGATCGCATCCTTTTCCTGCATGACCTGCCACATTGCGTCGTGGCCCATCATCACCACGTCGAGCACCCGCACATCCTCGTAGGCGAACTGGTCCTGGCGCAGGAAGGCCATGCGCTCGTGGGCGTCGAGACTGACGTTGCCGGCGGAGGGCTCCAGAATGCCGGCGAGGATTTTCATGAAGGTGGTCTTGCCGGAGCCGTTGGCGCCGATCAAACCGTAGCGATTGCCTTCGCCAAACTTGACAGAAACGTTTTCAAACAGGGGCTTGACCCCGAACTGCATGGTGATATTGGATGCGGCGAGCACTGAAAAATCCTTTGACTGGCAAATTCTGAAAGGCGCGAAGTCTACTCGCAATGGCTTCATGGCACCGGACTTGCTAAAGTGCCCCATATGAAAAAACTTACTCTCGAAAAAATTCTGCAATCGCAGGGCTTCGGCACGAAGAAAAGCTGCCGTTACATGGTGCTCGACGGCTTGGTAGAGGTCGATGGCGAGGTCGTGAATGATATTCACGCCGAATTCGACCCCACCGCTCTCTGCTTCAAGGTCGATGGCGAAGCGTGGCAATACCACGAACATGTCTACATCGTGCTCAACAAACCGGCGGGCGTCGAATGTTCGCGCCGCCCCAAGCACCATCGCGGCGTGCTCAGCCTGCTGCCCGATCAATTTACCGCGCGCGACGTGCAGCCGGTCGGTCGCCTCGACCACGACACCACCGGCCTGCTGCTGCTGTCCGACGACGGCAACTTCATCCACGCCCAGTCGCACCCCAAGCGCCATGTGTCGAAAACCTACGTGGCGACGACGCAAGATCCGGTGACGCCGGAACTCGTGGCGCAACTCACGGCCGGCGTGAAGCTGACCGATGAGCCCGATCCCCTCGCGGCCAAGGCGCGGCAACTCGACACTCATCAAATCGAAATCACCCTCGACATGGGTAAATACCACCAGGTCAAGCGCATGCTCGCTGCTGCCGGGCATCATTGCGTGGCCTTGCGCCGCTCGGCAATTGGCGGGCTGACGGTGGAGGCGCTGGGATTGGAGGAGAGCGGATGGGCGTATCTCACGCCGGCGCAACTGGCACTGCTGGTTGCCGCTTGAGCAAAAGTCGGCGCTGGCGGGACGGCAAGATGAAATGAATGGACAGACAATTCCCTCCGCACCCTCCCCCTGGATCGCCCGTTTCGCGCCGCTGATTCCGGTTGGCGGCGACGTGCTCGATATGGCCTGTGGCAGCGGGCGGCATGCGCGACTGCTGGCCGGGCTGGGTTATCAGGTCGAAGCCGTAGATCGTGACGGCGATGCTCTCGCCGGATTGGCAGGTATTGCGGGCATCAATGTGCGTCAGGCCGATCTGGAAGGTGGCCCATGGCCCTATTACGGGCGCGGTTTCGACGGCATCGTGGTGAGCCGCTACCTCTATCGTCCCTTGATGCCCAACCTGTTTGGCAGCCTCAAGGAAGGCGGCATCCTGATCTACGAAACCTTCATGGTCGGCCAGGAATTACTCGGCAAACCCAGTAATCCGGCCTATCTGCTGCGTTCCGGGGAGTTGCTCGAACTAATGCACAAACGCTTCACGGTGATTGCTTTCGAGCAGGGTGAGACAGTGGGGAAAATGAGCGGGGACCAGCCCGCGGTGATCCAGCGCATTTGCGTGCGGCGGGGCAGGGCGATCAGCTTGCCGTGATTTGTCGGGCGATCTGCTCGATGCTGGCCGGGCTGAGGTCGTCGGCAGCGTATAGCGGGGCATCGCCGTAGTCGCGGTAGTTTTTCTCTTGCGAACGCTGGTAGAGCGGGTCGTAATGCTGTTCGAGCAGGGATTCGACCAGCATCCGGTAGTCGCCGGCCTCGATCAGCGCCGTCCAGTGAGTAATGGTTTCGTGGCTTTGCAGGCTGCGTAGATGGCCGAGCTTCTCGATCAACCAGGCGGGCCGGGTCAGGAAGTAATCGTAGTCGCGCATTAAAAAGTCGGCCCTGGCGGGACGGCTCGCGTCGATGCGGACGCAGGGTGCGGCGCGGATGACGGCGATGATGGCATCAGGTACCTGCAGCATGCCGATGCGCCGGCTCTCGGCTTCGACATAAACCGGGCGGGCCGGATCAAGCGGTGAGAGGGCGGCCAGCAGGCGCGATTCGAACATCTTCTGCGCCGGCTGCGGGGCGTCGGGCAGGTTGCCGAGCACGGAACCTTTGTGGGCTGCGAGTTCTTCAAGGTGGAGGATCTGCGCCCCTTGTTGCGCCAGCGCTTCGAGGATGCGACTCTTGGCACTGCCGGTGGGGCCGGAAATTACCTTGAAGCTCAAGCGTTGTGGCAACTCGGCCAGCGAGTCGATGACGTGCCGGCGCCAGGCTTTGTAGCCGCCATCGAGGCGGTGGGCGTCCCAACCGATCTCGCGCAGAATATGAGCAAAAGCCCCAGAACGCTTGCCGCCACGCCAGCAGTAAACCAGCGGGCGCCAGTTTTTGGGCTTATCAATAAAGTCTCGTTCGATATGGTCGGCAATGTTGCGGGCGACCAGTGCCGCGCCGACTTTTTTCGCCTCGAAGGCTGAAACTTGCTTATAGAGCGTGCCGACGCGGACGCGCTGTTC
>CAJBAP010000488.1 GCA_903950295.1 uncultured Rhodocyclaceae bacterium | reverse complement strand
CGGTGGCGCATCCGGCAACTACATCTACAAAATGGCCACGCTTCAGATCAAGGCCGAAATCAGCACCGGCACCAGCCTTGTCGTGGCGATGCAGAATGCCAACGTTTTCCCGAGCATGGTGCTGCAAATGATCTCGATCGGCGAAGAGTCCGGGCAGCTCGACGCCATGTGCGGAAAGGTGGCGGATTTCTACGAGGCCGAGGTGGACGATGCCGTCGGTGCGCTTGCCAGCCTGATGGAACCAATGATCATGGTCGTCCTCGGCGGTTTGATCGGTGGCATCATCGTCGCGATGTATCTGCCAATCTTCAAGCTCGGCGCAGTGGTTTAGCGCGGGGGATGACTCTCAACGATCCGACGGCGCTAGTCGCCATCAGCATTTTGATCGGTTTGCTGATTGGCAGTTTTCTCAACGTCGTCATCCATCGCCTGCCGACCATGATGGAGCGCGACTGGCAAACCCAGTGCGCCGAATTCGCCGGAGCGCCAGCGCCGACTTTCGAACCGCTCTCCCTGGTATCACCGCGTTCGCGCTGTCCTCATTGCGGCAGGCCAGTCACAGCACTCGAAAACATTCCCATACTGAGTTATTTGTTGCTTAAAGCGCGGTGCAAAGGTTGCGGGGGGGCGATCAGCCCGCGCTACCCGATCGTCGAGGCCATTACTGGTTTGCTGTTCGGCTATGCGGCCTGGCGTTATGGGCCGTCGCTGGCAACGGCGGGGGCGCTCCTCTTCATTGCGGCAATAATTACCCTGACCTTCATCGACTTCGATACGCAACTGCTGCCCGACGACATTACCCTTCCGCTACTTTGGGCGGGACTGCTGATCAACGTAAATGGCACGTTCGCTACACTGTCAAATGCCGTGATCGGGGCCGCGATGGGCTATCTGACGCTGTGGTCGGTTTATTGGCTGTTCAAACTGGCCACCGGAAAAGAAGGTATGGGTTATGGCGATTTCAAGCTGCTGGCTGCCATCGGTGCCTGGCTTGGCTGGCAGTTGATTCCCTTGGTCATTTTGTTGTCCTCTTGCGTTGGCGCCATCGTAGGCATTGCCTTGATCGTACTGGCTCGGCGCGGCCGAAACGTACCCATGCCTTTTGGCCCGTACCTTGCAGCTGCCGGTCTGATCGCCCTGTTTTGGGGTAAGTCGCTGAATCAGACCTATCTGGGCGTGATCTAGGCTTGATTTGACCGTGGCTTGCCGCCATCTAGGCTGGCGCGGAACTCTTTTTGCACAAGCGCCTAGTTATAATCCACGAAAATCTCCGGAGAGAAGACATGCCCATATATGCCTACCGCTGCAGTCAGTGCGGTTTCGAGCAAGACGTGCTGCAAAAGATGTCCGATGACCCGATGACACATTGTCCCGAGTGCAAGACTGAGAGCTTTTCCAAGCAACTGACCGCTGCAGGGTTTCAGTTGAAGGGCAGTGGCTGGTATCAGACCGACTTCAAGGGAGGCGCAAAACCTGCGGCCGCAACCAAGGCCGACAACCCACCGCCCTGCCAAGGTGGTACCGGCTCCTGTGCCTGCAACTGATTCCGCCGCGTGAGACCGCTCAAGACATATTTCATTACGGGACTCCTGATCTGGATCCCGCTTGTGATCACCACTTGGGTGCTAACGGCAATCGTCGGCACCATGGATCAGTCACTGCGCCTGTTGCCGCAGGCGATCCAGCCAGAGAAATTGCTGGGGTTTTATCTCCCGGGGGCTGGCGCGGTCCTCACCCTGCTGGTGGTATTTCTCACCGGCCTGGTGACAGCCAACATCATCGGCCAGAAACTGGTACGGTTCTGGGAGGGTCTGCTGTCCCGTATCCCGGTAGTGAAATCCATCTATTACAGTGTCAAGCAGGTCAGCGACACCCTGTTTTCTGGTAGCGGCGAAGCCTTCCGCAAAGTATTGCTGGTGCGCTACCCCCACCCCGAGGCCTGGTCAGTTGCCTTTCAGACCGGCACGCCAGCGCGCCAGATCGGTGAGTTGATCAATGAGGAGCACGTCAGCGTCTTCATTCCTACCGCACCGAGTCCGGTTAACGGCTTTTTCTTTTTTGTGAAGAAAAGCGAAACTATCGAACTCGACATCAGTGTTGATGATGCCCTGAAGTACATCGTTTCGATGGGTGTCGTGCCGCCCCAACTGCGCCATCCCAACATGGTTGGCCGCGCACAAAACGAATAACACTCCAAGCAACCACGGCGCCGTCCCGCCAGCGCCGACTTTTCAACATCGGACCCCATCATGCGTACCCATTACTGCGGACAACTCTCCGCCGCCAACGTCGACCAGATCGTCACCCTCTGCGGCTGGAATCACCGCCGCCGCGACCACGGCGGCGTGATCTTCATCGATCTGCGCGACCGTGAAGGCCTGGCGCAGATCGTCTGCGACCCCGACCGTCCCGAAATGTTCAAGCTGGCCGAATCCGTGCGCGGCGAGTTCGTACTGAAGATCACCGGCAAGGTGCGCCGCCGTCCCGCCGGCACCGAGAATCCCAACATGCCTTCGGGCGAGGTCGAGATCCTGTGCCACGAGTTGGAGATCCTCAACGCCGCCGTGACGCCGCCGTTCCAGCTGGATGAAGACAACCTGTCGGAGAACGTGCGCCTGGTCAATCGTGTCATCGACCTGCGGCGGCCGCAAATGCAGAAGAACATGATGCTGCGCTACAAGACGGCGCGCGCCTTCCGCCGCTTCCTCGATGACAATGGCTTCATCGACATCGAAACGCCGATGCTGACCAAGTCGACGCCCGAAGGTGCCCGCGACTACCTCGTGCCCTCGCGCGTTCATCCTGGTCAGTTTTTCGCCCTGCCGCAATCGCCACAGCTCTTCAAGCAGCTGCTGATGGTCGCCGGCTTCGACCGCTACTACCAAATCGTCAAGTGCTTCCGCGACGAGGATCTGCGCGCCGACCGCCAGCCCGAATTTACCCAAGTGGATATCGAGACCTCGTTCATGGACGAGGCGGCGATCACCGCCATCATCGAAAAACTCATTCGCTACGTTTTCAAGGACGCCATCGACGTCGATCTGCCTGACCCCTTCCCGCGCATGCGCTACGCCGAGGCGATGCGCCGCTTCGGTTCCGACAAGCCCGATCTGCGTGTGATACTGGAGTTGATCGACGTTACCGATGCCGTCGCCGACGTCGCGTTCAAGGTATTCAGCGGTCCCGCCACTTCCGGCGGCCGTGTCGCCGCGATGCGCGTTCCGGACGGCAACAAGCTGACCCGCAGCGAGATCGATGCCTACACCGACTTCGTCAAGATCTACGGTGCCAAGGGTCTCGCCTACATCAAGGTCAACGATGTGACGAAACTTAACGAAGAGGGCCTGCAATCGCCCATCGTCAAGAACATCCACGAGGCCGCGCTCAAGACCATCGTCGAACGCACCAGCGCGCAATCCGGCGACCTGATTTTCTTCGGTGCCGACAAGACCAAGGTGGTCAACGACGCCATGGGCGCACTGCGCAGCAAGATCGGCCACGAGAAGGGCTATCTCAATGGCAAGGCTTGGGAGCCGTTGTGGGTTATCGACTTCCCGATGTTCGAATACAGCGAGGAAGACAAGCGCTGGACCGCCTGTCACCACCCTTTCACCTCGCCCAAGGATGGCCACGATGAACTGATGGCAACCAATCCGGGCGAGTGTCTCGCCAAGGCCTACGACCTTGCCCTGAACGGCTGGGAAATCGGCGGCGGTTCGGTACGCATCCACAAGGCCGATGTGCAGGCCAAGGTGTTCGAGGCACTCGGCATCGGCGAGGAGGAGCAACGACTCAAGTTCGGTTTCCTCCTCGATGCCCTACGCTATGGCGCCCCGCCCCACGGCGGCCTGGCCTTCGGCCTCGACCGCATTGTCACCATGATGACCGGCGCTGAATCAATACGCGATGTCATCGCCTTCCCCAAGACCCAGCGCGCCCAGTGCCTGCTCACCGACGCACCTTCGGATGTCGACGAAAAGCAGCTGCGCGAGTTGCACATCCGACTGCGCCAGAAAGTCGAAACACAAGTAGAGGTAGGCAAGGCCTGAACATGTTGCGCGGCTTCCTTGCCCTGCTGCTGACTGGTTTTCTGGGACTGGCACAGGCACAGGAAATCGCGGCAAGCGATCTCCCTCCTGAGGCGCGCGCGACCTTGCAACTGATTGCCAGAAACGGCCCCTTTCCCCATCGGCGCGACGGGGTCGTCTTCGGCAACTACGAGAAACAACTCCCATTGAAGCCGCGAGGGCATTACCGCGAATACACGGTCGCCACGCCTGGCGTAAAACATCGGGGCACGCGGCGCATCGTTTGCGGCAAGGCGCAACCGCTCGATTGCTATTACACCGCCGACCACTATCGCAGTTTCAGAAAGATCAGCGCATGACCGACACCCGCTATGCCGAAATCCTGACCAAGGTCGAACATGCCAGCGTCTATCACATGCCGGGGGATGGCGAGGCCGGGCTAATCACCGCCGCCGAGCAGAACGGCTATGCCGTTTTCCGCGTCGATCTGGCAGACGTAAACGACAAGGCCGGACTGCTCAAGGCCATCGGCAGCGCCATGGACTTTCCCGAATGGTTCGGCCACAACTGGGATGCCCTGCTCGACTGTCTGGCCGACCTCGGCTGGCAACCGGCCGAAGGCTACGTAATCATTCTCGAGCATTGCGACGGCATCCACGGGCGCGCAGAAACCGACTTCGTGCAGATGCTGCAAGTCTTCGAGGCTGCAGCCAATGAGTGGCGCGAACAAGGGTTCGCTTTCTGGTGCTTCGTCGACATGCAGGCTGACGGCATTAACTGGCTTGCCGATATTGCCTGACGGCGCACCGACCTCTTGCCCTACCGTGCCAGGCACGAAAAAACCCGTCTCCGTCCTGGTCGTCATCCACGACCCATCGCTCAATATTCTGCTGCTCGAACGTGTGGCGCATCCGGGTTACTGGCAGTCGGTCACTGGCAGTCAGGAGGCCGACGAAAACTTGCGTTCGACAGCAATGCGCGAAGTGGCCGAAGAAACCGGCATCACGTGTGCTCCTGACGACCTGCACGATTGGCACATGACCAACTGCTTCGAGATTTTCGCCGAGTGGCGCGACCGCTATCCGGCGGGTATCACGCACAATGTCGAGCATGTTTTCAGCCTCTGTGTGCCGGCGAACACGCCCGTGATTGCTGCGCCAGACGAGCATCGTGCGACGCAGTGGTTGCCTTGGCGGGATGCGGCGGCAGCCTGCTTCTCCTGGACCAACCGCGATGCCCTCCTGATGCTGGGGCATGAAAAGTCGGCGCTGGCGGGACGGCGTTAGAATTCCCCTTGCCTCTTTCGGACATCTCACCATGACTCCTCAAGCAACTGACGCCCTGCCCGCCACCACCAAGGCCAAGATCCTCGGCGAAGCCCTGCCCTATATCAAGCGCTTCTTCGACAAGACGATCGTCATCAAGTACGGCGGCAACGCCATGACCGACCCCTTGCTGAAGGACTGCTTCGCCCGCGACGTGGTGCTGCTTAAGCTCGTCGGCATGAACCCGGTCGTGGTACATGGTGGCGGCCCGCAGATCGAGGATCTGCTCAAACGCCTCGGCAAGCAGGGTACGTTCATCCAGGGCATGCGCGTCACCGACGAAGAAACCATGGACATCGTCGAGATGGTGCTCGGCGGCCAGGTGAACAAGGAGATCGTCAATCTCATCAACCAACATGGTGGCAAGGCGGTGGGTCTCACCGGCCAGGACGGTAACTTCATCCGTGCCAAGAAGCTGTTGCTGCCGAACAAGGACAAGCCCGAAGAGATGATCGATATCGGCTCAGTCGGGGAGATCACCTCGATCGACCCGACGCTCATCGCCTTCCTCGATACCGGCGACTTCATTCCGGTCATCGCCCCGATCGGCGTCGGTCCGCAGGGCGAGACCTACAACATCAATGCCGACGTCGTCGCTGGCAAGATCGCCGAAGTACTCAATGCAGAAAAACTGGTGCTGCTGACCAACACGCCGGGCGTCTTGAACAAGGCGGGTGAGTTGCTGACCGGCGTCACGCCGAAGGAAATTGACACCATGGTCGAGGATGGCACGCTTTCCGGCGGCATGCTGCCCAAGATCGCCTCGGCACTGGATGCGGCAAGAAGTGGCGTGAGGAGCGTTCATATCATCGACGGTCGCGTCGAACACGCGCTGCTGCTGGAAATTCTTACCGACGAAGGTGTCGGTACATTGATCAAATCGAAGTGAGCGCCACCATGACCCAACCCGGCGAACGCAAGCTACAAATTCTGCAGGCCATTGCCGCAATGCTGGAAAATCCGGCCGGCGAAAAGATCACCACCGCCGCGCTGGCGGCACGACTGGAGGTTTCCGAAGCCGCGCTCTACCGGCACTTTCCGAGCAAGGCACGCATGTTCGAGGGGCTCATCGAATTCATCGAGACCAGCCTGTTTTCAGTAGTCGGGCAGATTGCCGCCGAAGAAGAAAATGGCCTGCGCCAGATTGAACTGATGCTCGCCGCAACCTTGCGCTTTGCCGGCAAGAACCGCGGCCTGGCCCGCGTCATGATTGGCGATGCGCTCGTGCATGAAAACCCACGTCTGCAGACTCGCATCAACCAGTTGTTCGAACGACTGGAGGCTTCGCTCAAGCAGGCATTGAAGATCGCCTTGGCGCAGAACACCCTGCCCGCCGAGCACGATTGCCCGGCACATGCCGACCTGCTGATATGCCATCTACTGGGACGCCTGCAGCGCTTTGTCAAAAGCGGCTTCAAGGATGATCCGCTCAGCCACTGGGCGGCACAGTGGCCGCTGCTGGCCCGGTAAGCAATAAAAAGTCGGCGCTGGCGGAACGGCGATTATTCCGGTTTGAGACCCAGCTTTTCCGCGCTCGCTACCGCCGCCGCAATCAGGTCATCCATCCGCCCATCCCGGTACAACTTGAGGAAAACTTCCGCAATCTGCGGGTCGAAATACTTACCGCTGCCCGCTTCGATTTCGGCGGCTGCTCGCTCGGCCAACCACGGCCCTTTGTAGGGTCGCGTGCTGACCAGCGCATCGAATACATCGGCAACCGCAACGATCCTGGCAGAATAAGGAATCGACTCTCCGGCCAGTCCGTCGGGGTAGCCGGTGCCATCCCAGCGTTCGTGGTGCGATTTGGCCACCACGCGCGCCACCGCCAGGGAAGGGCTACGGGACAAAACCGTGTCGCCGATACGCGTGTGGCGTTGCATCACGGCAAACTCCTCTTCCGTCAGTTTTCCCGGCTTGCGCAGGATATTGTCCGGAATCCCCACCTTGCCAACATCGTGCAGGCGGCTCGCCTTGGCGTATATATCTGACTCGGCCTCGGTACAACCCAAAGCCTTGGCCATGCGCCGGGTGTATTCCTGCATGCGGTGGATGTGGGTGCCCGTGGCGCTATCCTTGAACTCGGCCACCTGAGCCAGCATGTCGATCGCCTCGTCGTACGATTCCTCGAGGCTGTGGTGCAGACGAAAATTGTCCAGCGCGGCCGCGCACTGGTTGGCCATCACCTTGATCAGTTCGCGATCATCCACCGACAGTTCGTCACCCGACTCCAGGTAAACAAAACCCAGCACCTCATGATGCACCTGCAGCGGAATCACCATGGCACCATGCCGCAACTCTTCCGGAATCTCATGACTCAGCACCGTGCGCGACCAGAGTTCGGCAATTTCATGCCGACGCATTTCCCCCTCTGCCCCGCCGCCGAATTCGCCAATGCCAGCGCGAATCCTGAGTTCCTTGCCCTCCAGCGTCGCCACCAGGCCGTCGATGGTCGAGATCATGCCGGAGTGCCCAAGATTGCAAATACCGATGATCTGCATCAGCAAACCACGAAAATAGTCTTCAAGTTTATCGAGGTGCAGGTTGTATAGCTCGGGCGTGACATCAAGGATACGTGCCAGGCCGATGCGGTTAAGCTCGATGGTCTGCAGATCGCGATAGCCCTTGAGCCCCGAGCGCACCGTGGTGTAGAGCTTCTGCACCGTCAGCTCAGTCTTGTCCTTGTAATCGTCAATATCAAAGTTATCGATGACAAAACGCTCGGGCGCGATGCCGGGTTGGCCGGTGCGAATGACCAACCGCATCATCCGGTTGTTGAGTTCGGCGCGAATGTGTTCGACGAGTTTCAGCCCGGCATCATCAGTCTCCATCACCACGTCAATCAACGCCATCGCAATATCGGAGTGGGTACGGAGCTTTTCCTTGGCCTCGGCAGCGGAGGCAGCCTCGATCAGGTCAAGCGGCCGACCGGCAAACTGAAAGCCGCGCAGATTGAGTGCGGTCAACTGCCGCACGTCCGGCTCATCATCCACCACCAACACCTTCCAGGGCAGGGCGCGCGGCTCTGGGCCACCGCTGCCACTACTGGCAAGCTTGCGAACAATCTTCATTTTTCCACTTCCTTCCGGGCAGAGACCCGACACGGATACTCGATTAAATACCGGGTTCCCTTGCCCAGGACGCTTTCACAGCGGATGCTGCCATGCAAGCCTTGAGTAACCAAATTGTAGGCGATATAGAGCCCCAGCCCACTCCCACCCGAGCCGCGCCGTGTCGTATAGAAGGGCTCAAAAGCATGTTGCAGCGACTCTACCGACATGCCGGCGCCGTCGTCACTGTAATCGATACGCACCAGATCACCCTCGACACGGGCATCAATACGGATCAGCCCGGCAAGCGTGCCATCAGCGAAGGCATGCATGCGGCTGTTGGTCATGAGGTTGGTAAGCAGTTGCTCGAGCGCGCCTACCGGTCCATGCAGTTGGATGTTGCCCGGACAGTTCACCGCGATTTGAACCGGCGTACTCTTGAACTGGTTGTGCAGGTTCTTGCGTACATCATCGATCGTCTCGGCCAAGTTGTAAGCGCGCTCGCTGTCAGAAATCTGGTCGACAGCTGTACGCTTGAAGCCCTGCACCATGCCGGCAGCGCGGCGCAGATTATTGAGCGCCAGCGTCGAGGTTTCGTCGAGCATTGCCATGCGTTCGCGCAACTCCGCTTCAGTCACCTCCTCCTTGTCGAGCAGATGACCCAACTCGACCACCAGTTCGTGCGATTGCGACACGGCCCCCACCGCCACGCCCACGGGGGTATTCACCTCATGGGCAAACCCCGCCACCATGCGACCAAGCGAGGCCATTTTTTCGGTCTCGACCAACTCACCGCGCGCGACCTCAAGCGCCAGCAGATGACGACGAATCACGGTCAGGCTACCCCAGGCCAACAGCGCAAAAACAGCGAAGGCGGCAAGATGAATGAAGAGATAGTCGCGCTTCTGGGCGTCGATGATGCCGAACACATAGCTGGCGGGGAAGGTCACGCTGATGCCACCGCGTACATCACCGACCTGATAGCCCTGTTTCTCGTGGCAAACCATGCAGGGCTTTTTCACCTCCAGCGGCGCCATGTAGCGGAACATTGCCGTTCCGCCCGGGTTATCAGCACCGACTATCGAGATTTTCTCTTTGCGTTCGCGTTCGAAGCCGGCCAACGCCTCCGCCTCCCATGCATCGGGCTGGTTGCCGGGGTTAATCGGCTTGAGGCTGGTAAGGTGAATCCGCATATCCCGCTCCTTGGCGACCAACTCGCCGAGTTGGCGGGTCATGTAGGCGGGATTGATTTTGGTGAGCAGCTTGCCGGCGGGTGAGGTGATGGTTTTTTCCGGTACTTCGAGATAAGGGTTCGGCGGAGTCGCCTCAGTCACCGGCGCATACACACCGCCGTGTTGCGCGGCCCACAGGCGTGTGGTCTCGACAATCTCGAATACCAGTCGGCCGCGCAGTGCCGCCATGGTGTACGCGTAGTTTTCCAGGTCGCGCACATGCCACGCGTAGGACAGCACCGACACCAGCGCCCAAAAAATGATCAGCAGCGGCCACCACCTGGGTCGACGAATGAATGCGTCGACCAGGCGTGAAATGTCCGCAGTCAGTGTCATCGGTGCAACAACTCGGCCGCCTCGAGAGCAAAGTAGGTCAGGATGCCGTCGGCACCCGCACGTTTGAACGCGAGCAGGGACTCCATCATCACGGCATCGTGGTCCAGCCAGCCATTGGCGGCAGCCGCCTTCAGCATCGCGTATTCGCCGCTCACCTGGTAGGCATAGGTCGGCACGCCGAACTCGTCCTTCACGCGACGCACGATATCAAGGTAAGGCATGCCGGGTTTCACCATCACCATGTCGGCACCCTCGGCGATATCGAGCGCCACTTCGCGCAATGCCTCATCGGTATTGGCCGGATCCATCTGGTAGGTGTATTTGTTGCCCTTGCCGAGGTTGCCGGCCGAACCGACCGCATCGCGGAAGGGACCGTAGAAGCTCGATGCGTATTTCGCGGAATAGGCGAGGATGCGCGTGTGGATATGCTTCCCGGCATCGAGCGCAGTTCGGATCGCACCGACGCGCCCGTCCATCATGTCGGACGGTGCCACCACGTCTGCACCTGCCTGGGCGTGGCAAAGCGACTGCTTTACCAGTGCCTCGATGGTCTCGTCATTCAGGACATAGCCGCGCGGATCGGCGGCATCGATCAGGCCATCCTGACCATGACTGGTGTAAGGATCGAGCGCGACATCGGTAATTACACCGAGTTCGGGAAATTCCTTTTTCAGCTTGGCAACCACGGTCGGTACCAAGCCCTTCGGGTTCCACGCCTCCTCGGCTCCCTGGGTTTTCTTACCCGCGCCGATTACCGGAAACAGCGCCAACGCGGGAATCCCGAGCTTCAGTGCTTTTTCCGCCACCGGTAGCAGGCGGTCGAGCGTCATGCGCGTCACTCCCGGCATCGAAGCGACCTTCTCGATCTTCTTCTTGCCCTCCAGAACGAACACGGGGTAAATGAAGTCCGCGGTCGTAAGTGCCGATTCGCGCATCAGGCGACGGGAAAAGTCATCGCGGCGCATGCGACGCATACGCGTTCCAGGAAATACACCCTTAATAATCATGGCATTATCTTTCAGAAAAATACTTGAACTATTTTGTCAATTACCTATCATATCAACTGGACGGTGACGAATCGTCCCCCGCTTCACCTCCCTGAGCGGGTGCCTCGGTATCTATCGAGGTATTTGGGCTTCCGGCTTTATCCCCTTTGGCCGGAAGCCCTTTCTCTTTTTGGTCGAGCCATGCGCCAATCGCCTGCTCCGCCTCTTCAATACCGGTTTTTTTCAGGCTTGAAAACAGTTGCAGCGTGAACGGCGTACCAGGAAAGTCGGCGCTGGCGGTACGGCGGGTGGCAGCCAGGGTCTTGGCCTGTTCCTGGCGTGTCAGTTTGTCGGCTTTGGTAAGCAGGCAGTGAATCGGTTTTCCCGTCGAGGAAAACCAGCCGATCATTTGTCGATCAAGTTCGGTCAGGGGACGGCGAGCATCCATGATCAGCACCAACCCCACCAGCGCCGCTCGCCGTGTCAGGTAATGTTCAAGCAGGCCACGCCACTGCTGGCGCACCGCATCGGGCACATCGGCATAGCCATAGCCCGGAAGATCAACCAGCGCTGCACCGTTTTTGAGGCGAAAGAGGTTGATGAGTTGGGTCCGCCCCGGCGTCTTGGAGACATAGGCCAGCCGCGTATGCACCGCCAATGTATTGATGGCCGACGATTTGCCGGCGTTGGAGCGTCCGGCAAATGCGATTTCGGCGCCCCCGGCTTGGGGCAGCGCCTTGGGATCGGCGACGGAAATATCGAAAACGGCGTGGCGAAACAGGGAGGGGGGCATAGGCGACAAACACTCAAGGGACTCAACAAAAATACAAGCTGGTATACAATAGCGCGTTTGTTATTCGAGCTGTTCTCCGAGGAGCCTCACGATGATCCGCTTTTCGCTCATGTCGATGTTTTCCGTCGCCGTTTTTACTCTGGCGTCGTCTGCTCAGGCCAACGAGCCGGCCACATCCGCCGTTTACCAGGGTGATGCAGCCAAGGGCCAGCCGTTGGCATCCGCCGTTTGCGGCGCCTGCCACGGACCGGATGGTAACAGCGCGGCTGCAGCCAATCCAAAACTTGCCGGCCAACACGCCGCCTACCTCTTCAAGCAGATGAGGAACTTCAAGGGTGGCCCGGAAGGCAAGCCGGAGCGCACGAATGCCATCATGAATGGCATGATCGCCCCCTACACCGAAGAGCAGATGAAGGACTTCGCCGCTTACTTCGCCGCGCAGAAACAGGTTGGTAGCGAAATGAAAAGCCGCGACACGCTTGAGCTGGGCAAGAAACTCTATCGCGGCGGCGACGCCAGCAAGGGGTTACCGGCTTGTGCAGGCTGCCACGGCCCCGCCGGTGCCGGCCTGCCCGCGCAATTCCCGCGCATTGGGGGACAGTTCCCTGAATACATCGAGGCTCAGCTGAAGGCATTCCGCGTCAGCGAACGCGCCAACGACCCCAACAAGATGATGCAGATGATTGCCATCAAGATGACCGATGCCGAAATCCGCGCGGTCGCCGACTACATCTCCGGGCTGCACTGAGCGACAGCAGGTCCGTAGTCCATGCAAAAAAGGGGGGTGGCACGTTGTGCCGCCCCCCTTTTTTTGGTTCCGTATCAGATTACTGCGCTACGTTCAGCGTGATCCGTGCCTTGCTTTGCGATTCTGATTTGTTGTTGGCGGTAACCCGCTTGCCAAAAGCGTCGCGTTCCGTGCGTCCCTGCTTCGTGGCCTCAATGCTCTTGATACAGCGCCAGCGCTTGCCGGTCTTGGTGGCAAGCTGGCGCATTTCCTCGATGGGATGATGCTTGCCGCAGTGGTAGCAGTAGGCGGTAGTTGGTGTAGTCATGGCAACTCTCGTTTAAGCGCAGCTCAGGATTTTGCGCCCGGTTTCCGGCCCGGGGTCGAAGGAGGAATGGACCCTGCAACCCGGCAAAGAATTCCCACGAAGGGCTTGCCGTCGCTGAACCGGGTCACGCTGCACTGGGAGATTTCGCCGCGCGCCGAAAGATCAGACAGGGAAAGTCGCACCTTCTGGAGCGGAATCCCCGTTGCGACAGCAATCTCTGCATCGAGATGCTGGCCATGCTTCTTCAGGTACTGGAGGATGGGGGCATTGTGCATATCGAATACCTCTAACGGAACACAGGAAAACACAAAAGGCCTGCACGAACCAGACCGTAACTCCATGATATTGCTGGTGGTGATGGGTGGACTTGAACCACCGACCCCCGGATTATGAATCCGATGCTCTAACCGACTGAGCTACATCACCACATGGAGGGGCGTGATTATCCCGGTGTAGCACCAAGCTTGTCAAGATCGACGGCGAACGCGACAATGCGCACATGGACTACGACATAATTATTGTTGGTGGTGGTTTGGCCGGATTGGCGCTTGCAGTGGCTCTACGCCGCAGCCGGTTTGCCGTAGCAGTGGTGGAGGGGCGAATGCCGCAACGCCCGGAGGGCTGGGATGCGCGCATTTATGCCATCAGCCCGGCCAACGCGCGTTTTCTCGACAATATCGGCATTTGGCAACACCTCGATGCGGCCCGCCTGGTACCGGTGAGCAAGATGGCCGTGCGCGGCGATGGCGGCGGTGAGTTGGGCTTTTCTGCCTATGACAGCGGCGTCGGCCAACTGGCGTGGATCGTCGAGTCCTCGCACCTGCAGGGTGAATTGTGGGAGTCCGCCAAGCGCCAGGGCAACCTCGAACTACTTTGCCCGGCCGAGCCAGTCCGACTCGATATCGGCGACCATGAGGCCGTACTCGAACTGGCCGACCGGCGCACCCTGACTGCCAAATTGATCATCGCAGCCGATGGCGCGGATTCCTGGACACGAACCGCAGCCGGAATCGAGGTTGACTTCATGCATTACGGGCAGGCAGGGCTGGTGGCAAATTTCGCCACGGCACGCCCACATCGAGAAGTAGCGCACCAATGGTTCCGCACTGACGGCATACTGGCCTACCTGCCGTTACCCGGTAACCAGATTTCGATTGTCTGGTCGACGCCGGCGGCACATGCCGAGGAACTACTGGCACTGGGCACAGAAGAGTTCTGCGAACGTGTTGCGGCGGCGGGAGAATATGCACTGGGCAAACTGAATCTCGTGACGCCGCCGGCCGCTTTTCCATTGCGCCTGATGCGCGCACCGCACACGGTGGCGCACCGACTGGCGCTGATTGGCGATGCTGCCCATACCATTCATCCGTTGTCCGGCCACGGCATCAATCTGGGCTTTCAGGATGCCAAAAGCCTCGCCGCCACGCTTGCTGCGTGTCCGGCGCATGTCGACCACGGGGACGTGCAATGCCTGCGTCGTCATGAACGGGCCCGACGCGAAGAGGTGGTAGCCTTGCAGACTGCCACGCACGGCCTGCAGCGACTGTTCGGGTCTCCGCTAGCACCAGTGGCGGCCATGCGCAACCTCGGACTGAACCTTGTCGCGCGGCTGCCGGTCATAAAGGACACTTTGGTACGCTACGCCATGGGTTGAGTCAATCCGCCCTCTCTCTGTATCTTCACTTCACCCCACTTTTGGAGTCTTCATGAAATTCAATGCCCGATTTATCCTTGGCGCCGGCCTGGCCGCGTTGTTCGCTTCACAGATCGCATGCGCCAGCGAGGCCGATGTCAAAAAGGGGATTGAAGCCTGGCTCGGCGGCAATGCTCCGAAAGTCGAGAGCGTACGCAAATTGGGCGTGCTCGGCCTCTACGAAGTACAACTTGACGGCGAACTGGTCTACACCGATGAAAAGGTGACTCACGTCATCCTCGGTGACGTCATCGACGCCAAGACGCGCAAAAACCTTACCGATGAGCGCAAGCAAAAACTCTCGCAAATCAAGTTTTCCGACCTCCCGCTCGACATGGCCGTCAAACAGGTCAAAGGCAATGGCAAGCGCGTGCTGGCGACCTTCGAAGATCCCAACTGCAGCTACTGCAAGAAGCTGGCGAAGGAGTTGCAGGGCGTCAATGACGTCACGATCTACACCTTCCTTTACCCGATTCTCTCACCCGACTCATCTGACAAAGCAAAGAACATCTGGTGCGCACCTGATCGCTCCAAGGCGTGGAATGACTTCATGATCAACAACCAGTCGCCGGCGAATGGCACTTGCGATCACCCGACCGAAAAGGTTGTTGCCTTCGGCCGCAAACTCAACATCCGCGGCACACCGACGATGTTCTTTGCCGACGGCAGCCGCGTCCCGGGCTACATGCCGATGGCAACGCTGGAAAAGGCGCTCGACAAGGGCAGCGCCGCCAATCTAAAGCAGTAAGCAAGGAAGTAATGCCGTCCCGCTGGCGCCGACTTTTCGGCACTGGCGGGATACTGGCTACCAGAGCGTCTCGCGCTCCGGGCTGGCGGAAATCTGGTGGATGCTGAGGTCTGCGCCGTTGTATTCATCTTCGGCGTTGAGGCGAATGCCCACGAACTTCTTGAGCGAGCCATACACGGCGAAACCACCGGCAAGCGCGACGGTGATGCCCAACAGCGTACCCGCGAGTTGGCTCATGAAGGCGACACCCCCCATGCCACCCAAGGCCTGCGCGCCAAAGATGCCGGCGGCAATGCCGCCCCAGGCACCGCACAAACCATGCAGCGGCCAGACGCCAAGCACGTCGTCGATGCGCCAGCGGTTCTGGGTAACGGTAAACATCACCACGAAGAGACCACCGGCAATACCCCCGGTAAGCAACGCGCCGAGCGGGTGCATAAGGTCCGATCCCGCACAGATGGCTACCAGCCCTGCCAGCGGGCCGTTATGCACGAAACCGGGGTCGTTTTTGCCCATGACCAGGGCGACGAGCGTGCCGCCGACCATGGCCATCAATGAGTTCATCGCGACCAGGCCGGAGACCTTTTCAAGCGTCTGCGCGCTCATAACGTTGAAACCGAACCAGCCGACGATGAGAATCCAGGAACCCAGGGCGAGAAAGGGAATGCTGGAGGGCGGATGGCCGCCGGCGATGCCGCCATCCTTGTGATAACGCCCACGCCGCGCACCCAGCAACAGCACTGCGACTAGTCCGATCCAGCCGCCCATCGCATGTACCACCACCGAACCGGCGAAATCGTGAAATTCCTCGCCAAACGTGGCCTTCAGCCAGCCCTGGATACCGAAGGCCTGGTTCCAGGCGATGCCCTCAAAGAAGGGATAGATGAAACCGACCAATAAAAAGGTTGCTGCCAATTGAGGGTTGAACCTGGCGCGTTCGGCGATGCCGCCCGAGACGATAGCCGGGATCGCCGCAGCAAACGTCAGCAGGAAAAAGAATTTGACGAGGTCGTACCCGCTTTTCGCCAGAAGTGTCTCGGCACCAGCGAAAAAATTGACACCGTAGGCGATGCCGTAGCCGACAAAGAAGTAGGCCAGCGTCGACATGGAGAAATCGCAGAGAATCTTGACCAGTGCATTGACCTGGTTTTTCCTGCGTACCGTACCGAGTTCGAGAAACGCAAAGCCGGCATGCATCGCCAGAATCATGATCGCGCCGAGCAGGATGAACAGCACGTCGGCCGATGTCTTGAAGTTCTCCATGTTGGTGCCCCAGAAATCACAAATAGGGAGCACATTAGCAACAAGCGTTCCTAAAAGTTATTTATTTGTAATCATATAGATACAACCGATCTCGGCGGGGATAGGCCATGCTTCGCACTATTTTCGTGCGGAATACGCACCACAAATGTGCCAACCCTCAGTAATGAGCGTCGGCATCCCACATTTCTGGTGCAAAGCGCACCACGCGGTTGCGACCACTGGATTTGGCCTGATACAGGGCCACGTCAGCGAACTTGACGACCTGCCAGAAGGTGTCTGAATCCTGGGGATATTCGGCAACACCGATCGAGATGGTTTTTTGCAGCATTCCGCCCGGCAAGGGAATCTTGGTAGCCTCCACTTCGCTGCGAATTTTTTCCGCGACCTTGAGTGCGGCCTCGGCAGCCGTATCCATCAAGACCAGCAGGAATTCCTCGCCGCCGTAGCGCACCGCCATGTCAGAGGTGCGCACGTTGCGCTGCAGGATGTCAGAGAGGGTTTTGATCACCTTGTCGCCAGCCTCGTGACCGTGGGTATCGTTAACCTGCTTGAAGAAATCGAGGTCTAGCATCAGCACCGCGAATGGGCTCTTGCGCCGCTGACTGCCGGCGACGAGCGTGCCGACATATTCCTCGAGGAATCGACGATTGTAGAGGCCAGTCATGGCATCACGCAGCGCGCTCTCGCGCAAGTGCTCCATCAGGCGCTTTGCTTCGAGAACGGGGCCGGCCTCGCGCAGATAAACAGTGATGAACGGCAGCGCCAAACGGACGGTAGGGACTTCCTCGGCGGGAATGACGATCTGGACGATACAGCCGGCAGATCCCGACTGGATGATCGGCAGGCAGACATGGGTATCGCCCGCGGCGTCCCCGCGGAACATGGTGCACAGGCCCGGGTAATCGAGCGCATTGACTTCGTGACCGGTACGCTTGGCACGGCAGGCATTGGGATCGATGGTCACCTGGGCATCGCAATGGCGGCAGTCGGCACCCATTTCGCCATCGACACTGATCGGCAGCATCTTGTTTGCCGCGATGACCTCGTAGATCGAGAAACGCTTGATGTAGTACTTCTGGCGCAGCATGTCCCCCAGCCGCTGATAGATGTCCTGCTTGGTCTGGTCTTCCTCGATGGCCTGCTTGAACTGCGAAGCCTCGACGAGGTTGTCGACCATTTCCGTGGTCAGCGACAACTGGTTCCGGCCGTCGCTGGCACGATGTCCCATGAGTTGGCCGACGCGCGAACGGATGGTGGTGATCTCGCGTTCGAGAAAGTCCATCAGGTGGTTGATATTACCGGCGATATCCCCGACCTCATCCTTGCTGCGCTGACTGATGCGCCCGGAAAAATTGCCTTCCACGGCCTGCGAGGTGACTTCATGAACCGATTGTGCGGTTTCAGAAAGCGGGTTCATCATGCGCCGCAGGAGCAGCAGCGCGATGATCGCCGCGATGAAGACGGCCAGACTGACCATGACGACAGCCATGACCCCCTGGCGCCGCACCTCGTCGAGCGAAATATCCAT
>CAJBAP010000487.1 GCA_903950295.1 uncultured Rhodocyclaceae bacterium | reverse complement strand
AGCGAGCGGATCGCAACGTCGAGATCGAGTTCGCTGCCCTCCTCCTGATAGCGGATGCGCACCTTGTCCTGCGGCTTGAGCAGGTCGAGCAGCTTCTTTAACTGCTTGGCCAGCGCGGCGTGCTTTTGCAGCAGCTTGTCGATGTCGGCGGCGTTGCCACTGGGGTGCAGGCTCTCGTAGACGCTGGTCCAGTCGGGACGATAGGTCTGCGTGGCGTTGTCCCATTCCGGGTAATGACGCGGCGGCAGGCCTTTGATCTCATCGCCTGGCTCAAGCTTGCGCTCGGCATCGAAGGCCTCTTCCTCGTCACCTTCCTCGATGAATTTCCACAACTGGCGGTTGTCGTCACGGTAGTCGATGACCGTATTGTCGAAATGCACTTTTGCTAACTGGTCGCTCTGGCGACGGGTCTTGGCGACATAGGAAAGCGCCAGCGTGGCGATGTCCGCCGTGCTGGATGAGCTTTCAGCGAGTGAAGTGTGAAAGCGTGTGACGTAGTCGTTCAGCACCGGATCGGCATAGCCGTGAGCAGGATCGAGGCAGGCGCGCGACAGCATCGCCAGCCGGTGGCGCAGGCAGGACGTGGTCTCGGGATCGCAGGCATCCTCGACAGGTTTGGGATGCAACGCGAGGAAGATGCGGCGTAGCCCCGGATACTCGCGGATCAGCAGGGTTTCGACGCGGCAGTCCTCGAAGAACTCGACGGCCATGCGCTGGAAGGGACTCCAGTTGTCGGCGATCTGCGGCTTGCTCCAGCGGCGGTGGCCGACCATGTGCGCGAGCACGGCGCGGTAGCGGTCGAGACCACTGATGCCATTGGCGTCATCGAAGACATCCGGCACGCGCAGCCCGAGCGCGTCGTAATAGGGAATCGGCTGGCGCAACTCATCGAAAGCCGTCGAATAGGGCACCAGACGATCGCCATCGCGCCACAAGGCGCGCAGGTAAAGATCGAGACTGCGTTCAACGTCGCCGAACAGCGTGCCATGACGCTCGCGCTGCAACACCGCGCGGCTGTCGGCCAGTTGCAGGTTGAAATATTCTTCCTGTCGCTCAGGATGATTACTGTAGTTGCGGATACCGTACTCGACCCAGTTCTTCAGGCCGGCCATCGCCAGCAGGTTCAGCAAGCGCGGCGCCTGCTCGAACAAATGGGGAAGACCAGGACTCGGGAAGGTACTGTGGTGGCCGTGGATCGAGCCGGTGGTGCGCGTCATCATGTCGCGCGCGATATCGATGTAAAACTGCAGTTGCTCGCGCGACTGCAGGCGGCGCGCGACGGCCGCCAGCGTTTGCAGGAAGGGTGTGATCGCCTTGCTGTTGGGCGACTTCTGCATGACCTTGATGAAATCCATCACCGCCGGCAACATCTCGTTGCCGACGGCACCGGCGACGGCGGGCCACTCTTCGAGAAATGCCAGCACCGGTTCCGCGCCACGTCCCAGCTTGCCGAGGACACGTGCGGCTTCGATATAGGCGTCGACCTCGTCCTTGTGGAAGGTCGTCAGCGCTTCATAGACGCATTCCTCGAACACATCAGCGACCGGCGTGAAGCCGCAATCCATCGTGACCCAGTAAGACTGGACCTGCGGATGCGTCATCTGCCGTTTGCGTGCGTCAGCCATCTTTATTGCCGTCCCGCCAGCGCCGACTATTAGATGAAGGTGGTGTCGATGGCGTGATCGAGCGTCGCACGGATATCGGCGTCGTCGGTGATCGGCCGTACCAGTGCCATGCGGCAGGCATCACCCGCTTCGACGCCGCGCTTGATCAGCGTAGCGGCGTAGACCAGCAGGCGGGTCGAGATGCCTTCGTCGAGGCCGTGACCTTTCAAGTTACGCCCGACCTGGCCGATCTTCACCAGTTTGGCGGCGGTACCTGCGGCCAACCCCGTTTCCTTGGCGAGGATGGCGGTTTCCAACTCGGCATTCGGATAGTCGAAATCGAAGGCAGTGAAGCGTTGCTTGGTCGATTGCTTCAGATCCTTCATCAGGCTCTGGTAACCCGGGTTATAGGAAATCACCAGCTGGAAATCGGGATGTGCCTCGATCAGTTCGCCCTTCTTGTCGAGCGGCAGATTGCGGCGGTGGTCGGTAAGCGGGTGGATCACCACGGTGGTGTCCTGGCGCGCCTCGACAATCTCGTCGAGATAACAGATCGCGCCGATACGTGCGGCGGTAGTGAGCGGTCCATCGAGCCAGCGCGTGCCGTTGGCTTCGAGCAGATAGCGGCCGACCAGGTCGCTGGCCGTCATGTCTTCGTTGCAAGCGACGGTGATCAGCGGCTTTTGCAGCTTCCACGCCATGTATTCGATAAAGCGTGACTTGCCGCAACCGGTGGGGCCTTTCACCATCACCGGTAACTTGGCGCCATAAGCGGCTTCGTAGAGCGCAACTTCCTTGCCCTGAGCCTGGTAGAAGGGTTCCGTTTTGACGAGGTATTGTGCTTTGTCGATCACGATAGTTTCCGATCAATAAGGTCAGGTATAGGCGGCAAAAAAAGCCCTGCAAGTGCAGGGCTTTTTATCAGAGTCCGAATTACTTGTGGACGCCGAGCTTTTCGCGCCAGCCGGGGAAGATCTTGTCAGCATCGCCGGGGAAGGATTCAAAGGCGCGGGCGAACTCCTTGTGCTCCTTGGCGAACTGGATCGGATCGGCGCCCGACTTCCAGCACTCGTAGGATTGACGCAGGGAGATCGCACCGGCCGCCGGGCTGTCGATGTGGCCATAAGCGCCACCGCCGGAGGTATTGATCACGTTGCCGTGGCCAAGGTTCTCGAAGAAGCCGGGCAGACGTAGCGCATTCATGCCGCCGGAGATGATCGGGGTGGTGGGCTTCATGCCATGCCATTCCTGATGGTAGTAGGGGCCATCAGCCGAATCGCGCTCGATCATGTAGGCGATGTTGCGGTCATCCTTGCCGCCTTCCATTTTGCCGTAGCCCATGGTGCCGACGTGGATGCCGGAAGCACCTTGCAGACGCGACATCTTGGACAGCACGAAGGCGGTGTAGCCGCGCTTGGCGCTGGGTGAGGTGACAGCGCCGTGACCGGCACGGTGATAGTGCAGGTATTGTTGCGGGTACTGGCGACGGGCGGTGGTGATCATGCCGGGGCCGCCGACATAGCCGTCGACCAGGAAGGCGACCTTGTTGGCATCCGGTCCGAAGGTTTCCAGAATGTAATCGGCACGGGCGAGCATTTCGTAATGGTCGTCAGCCGTGATGTTGGCGGAGAACAGCTTGGCCTGGCCGGTTTCGTCCATGGCACGCTTCATCGCGTCATACACCAGCGGGATGACCTTCTTGGTCGGGCAGAACACCTGGTTACCCTGGGGTTCGTCGTTCTTGATGAAGTCACCGCCCAGCCAGAACTGGTAGGCCGCCTTGGCAAACGGCTCGGGACGCAGGCCCAGCTTCGGCTTGATGATGGTGCCGGCGATGTAGCCGCCATTGACGCGGGGGCGACCCAGAATGTCCCACAGGTCGGTGATGTCCTTGGCCGGGCCATCGTACTGGCGCAGCATGGACCAGGGTACGTAGAAATCCTGCATTTGCAGATTTTTCACATCGCCCATGCCTTGGTTGTTGCCGATCGCCAGCGTCAGGAACGACACCAGCATGGCGCGGCCGTCAGTCAGGTTGCGATCGAACAGGTCGTTCGGGTAGGCAACTTTCATCACGCCCTTGGCTTCGTCGATGAAATACACCAGAGCATCCACACCCTTGGTGAAGTCGTCAGTGGTGGAGACTTCGACGTTAGTGCCGGTCGAGGACTCGGCGGCAATGTGTGCGGCCACTTCCAGATAGCCGTAGCCCGTAGCGGGCTCCATGTGATAAGCAACGAGTACGTGCTTGTCACCCTTGATCAGGTCTTCTTCCTTGAGGCTCAGGTCAGCGTAGCGTCCGGATTGATCCATTGTCCCTTCTCCTTTGTGTAGTGTGTGGTGCGTCGTTTTTTGATGCGATGGACGGCATCTTAGAGAGGCCTAACCATAAATAACAGTCATAAAATTTTATGTCGACGATAAGTTCTTTTCGAACATAAGCTGGATATCGGCAAGCGTCGTCTGCGCCAGATCGGGTACCACCGCCAGCGCACCGGTGAAGTCCTGTCCCCGGGTATATTCGCCCTCGGTCACCAGCGTCGGCAGACCTGCCGCGAGGCTCGCCTTCAAGCCATTCTCCGAGTCTTCCAGCGCCAGGCAGGCATGGGCGGGCAGATTCAGGCGTTCCAGCACCCATTGGTAAATGTCCGGCGCAGGCTTTTTGGCGGGAACGACATCACCGGCTCCGATCACCTCGAACCAGTTGACCGCCTCCGGTGCCATGCTGGCACGCAAGAGCACCGTCACATTTTCGGGCGTTGTTGTCGTGGCAATGGCCAGGCGCAGGCCCGCTGCCCGCGCTTCGGCAACCAGACGCGCGACCCCCGGGCGCAAGGGCAAGGCACCAGATTCGATCAGGCGGACGTAGTGCGTGGTTTTTGCGGCATGCAGCACCTTGATACGGGCGTCGGCATCCGGTTGTGCGAGGAAGTCAGGATCGTAGCGCTCGGCATAGAAACGCATGCGCTCCTTGCCGCCGGTGACGGCGAGCAACTCGCCATACAGCGCAGCATCCCAATGCCAGGCGATCCCGGCATCAGCAAAAGCTGCGTTGAACGCAATGCGATGGCCGTCACGCTCGGTATCGGAAATCGTGCCATCGACGTCGAATATCAGGGCTTGCAGTGAGCTTTTGAGTGTGTTCATGAGCGGCAAAGATACCGACAGAAAACCATAAGCAACAGTCACAAGTTCTTATCACAATGATAAAGTGCAGCCATGAAACATGTCACCCTGCGCCAACTCAAAGTTTTCGAGGCCGTTGCTCGCCATCTTTCCTTCTCACGCGCCGCCGAGGAGTTGCACCTGACTCAGCCCGCAGTGTCGATGCAGGTGAAGCAACTCGAAGAACAGGCCGGCCTGCCGCTGACCGAGATGGTCGGAAAAAAAGTGTTTTTGACCGCCGCCGGCGACGAAGTGGCGCGTCATGCGCGCCGCGTCGCCCAGCAACTGCGCGAAGCCAGCGAAGCGCTCGACGCCATCAAAGGCGTGCGCGGCGGACGACTGTCGATTGGCGTCATCAGTACCGCCAAGTATTTCGCGCCACGGCTGATCGCCGAATTTCTCCGTCGCAAACCCGGCATCGAGCTCAATCTGGGCGTACACAACCGCGAGACCATCGTCCGCCAACTCGCCGACAACGAAATCGATCTCGCCATCATGGGCCAACCACCGCAGGAATTCACCACCGTTTCAGAAGCCTTCGCCGACCATCCACTGGTCATCGTCGCCCCGCCCGACCACCCACTCGCCAGCCGCAAGGAAGTCGCGCCGGCGCTGCTGAATGAAGAAGCTTTCCTGATCCGCGAACCCGGCTCAGGCACGCGTGCGACGATGGAGCGCTACTTCGCCGATGTTGGCATCGTGCCGCGCCAGGTCACCGAGATGGTTGGCAACGAAACCATCAAGCAGGCAGTGATGGCGGGGCTGGGGCTGGCCTTCATCTCAGCCCACACCGTGTCGCTCGAGTGTGAGGTTGGTCGCCTGGTCAAATTGCCGGTCACCGGCACGCCCATCATGCGGCGCTGGTTTGTCGTGCATCGCGCCGAAAAGGAACTCCTGCCGGTGGCGGAAACCTTCAAGGATTTCCTGCTGGCTGAAGCCCCGGATTTAATGGCCGATCGGCCGGCGCTTAAAGCCGCGCGTTAAAAAATCAGCGCCCACAGCGGCACCGCTTCAACGCCGTCTGCCAGTTTGAAGCGATGCAAGCCGGGGTAAACCACATACAGGGCGTCGAGCTTGAGATCTGCGATGGTAATACGCATGCTGGAGGTGAAGCGCGGTGCATCGGCGCGCTTGAACTCCACGCCAATACGCTGCCCACCTTTTAACAACAACAGATCGAGTTCGGCCCCCTGGTGGGTGGCCCAAAAATAAGCCTGATCCGGTTGAGCAATGCGCAGCATTTGCTCCAGCGCAAAACCCTCCCAACTGGCACCGCAGCGGGGGTGTGTGAGTAATTGCGCCATGTTCTGAATGCCGGCCAAGGCGTGCAGCAGGCCGGTGTCCCGGAAATAAATCTTGGGCGCCTTCACCTGCCGCTTGCCAAGATTCTCGTGCCAGGGCTGTAGTTGCCGGATCATCAGGGTTTGCGTCAGGGTATCGAGGTAGCGACGAATGGTCGGTTCGGAAACGCCCATCGACTGTGCCAGCGGAGCGGCCGACCAGATTTGGCCGTGGTAGTGCGCCAGCATGTTCCAAAAGCGCAGCATGGCGGGCGCCGCAATGTTGATGCCAAATTGGGGTATATCTACCTGCACATGGTGCGCAATAGCCTGCGTGCGCCAGACCAGGCTGTCTTCATCCGAGGCCGCCAGGTAAGCACGCGGAAAGCCACCACGCAGCCACAGGCGCATGGTGGCTTCATCGCTGTAACCATTCTCGTGGGCGCTGATCTCCGCCAGGTCAAAACCACCTACGTCAATCGTTTCGACCCGTCCCAGCAACGACTCGCCGGCCTGGCGCAACAGGGTAGGCGAGGCACTGCCCAGCAACAGATATTGCCCCGGCGCATCCGAACGATCCATCAGCACACGCAACAGCGGAAAAAGATCCGGTTTAAGTTGCACTTCATCAATCACCACCAGGCCGTGAAGCGACTCCAGGGTGTACGCCGCCTGCTCCAGTCGCTGCGCGTGCGGCGGATATTCAAGATCGAAGTAGTTGGGTGACCGGCGGCTCAAGAATTGCTGCGCCAAGGTGCTCTTGCCCGATTGCCGGGGACCACTGAGCACCACGCCACGGGAGCGATCCAAGGCGCGGCGGATGGCATGCTGGAGAGATGGACGATTCAACATGGGAGGATTTTACGATATTTTTCCATGAAATTCGAATATCTCATGTTCGTATTTCATGGTAGCTTATCTCAAGCAGGATTGTATTTCTCCTCCAGCGAGATCGCGACGCAGTTTCGGCCATTGCGCTTTGCCGCAGGCCGCGCGCTGAAAAGCAAGCGAAATTCAGCCGCTGGATCGCTCCAGCCAATTCAGCAGTGCCTCGAATAGTCTGGTTGGATCGACTGGTTTGCCAATATGGTCATTCATTCCCGCTGCGATGCAGGCCTGACGATCGCCGTCGAAGACATTCGCCGTCATGGCGAGGATAGGCGTGTGGGCGTAGCCAGGCAGGGCGCGGATGGCCCGCGTGGCATCGATACCATTCATTTTTGGCATCTGCATGTCCATCAGTATCAGGGCATAGCGATTTCGTCTTGCCAACTCGACCGCCGCAAGACCATCTTCCGCGATATCGACCTTGAGCCCGACTTCTTCCAGCAATTCCCGCGAAACCTCCTGGTTGATCGGCTCGTCTTCGGCCAGCAGCACCGACGTGTTGGCGTAACGGGCGCGCAGTGTATCGACCGCGTGATCGAAATGGCGAAGTGGCGTCTCGAAGAGACTGTCGACCTTGTCCAGACGGGCGGTGAACCAGAAAGTACTGCCGGTCCCCGGCTGGCTCTCGACGCCGATGCTGCCGCCCATCAGCAGGGCCAGGCGCTTGCTGATGGCCAGACCCAGCCCGGTACCGCCGTATTTGCGGGTCATGGAGTTGTCGGCCTGCTCGAAAGCGGTAAACAGGCGCGGCTGATCTTCCGCTGAAATGCCGATGCCGGTATCTT
The DNA here is from genome assembly GCA_903950295.1 of uncultured Rhodocyclaceae bacterium. The sequence goes on along the minus strand of CAJBAP010000487.1, from coordinate 2,100 downwards.
GAATCTCGAAGCGCAATCGCACGTCAGTCGGGGTTTCCTCGGCAACCTGGATACGCAAGGCAACTGAACCCGCGCTGGTGAACTTGATGGCATTGCCGGTCAGGTTGAGCAGAATCTGGCCAAGGCGCACCGGATCGCCCTGTAGCTGCAGACTGGCAACTTCCGGGGGCAGGTTGAAGCACAGTTTCAAATGTTTGTCGGCGGCCTTGAAGCCAATCAGGCTCATGAGATTTTCCAGAATGCTGCCGAGCCTGAAGTTGATCTGCTCCAGGGCGAGGCGTTCGGCTTCGATCTTGGAGATATCGAGGATGTCGTTGATGACCGCCAATAAATGATGTGATGCCTGGTCGATCTTGGTGAGCTGATCCTTGAGTTTGGGCTCGGCGGCGCGGCGCAGGGCCAAGCCGGTCATGCCCATGATGGCGTTCATGGGAGTGCGCAACTCGTGACTCATATTGGCGAGGAAAGCGCTCTTGGCGCGGTTGGCGGTCTCGGCCATTTCCTTGGCCACGGAGAGGTCGGCCGTACGCTCCTTGACCAGTTCCTCCAGATGGTGGCGATGCTGCTCGAGTTCGGCTTCGGTCTTCTTGAGTGTGGTGATGTCGATGCGATTGCCGACGATGAAGCCGTGCGCCGTGCGGTATTCGATGATGAGCAGCCAGCGGCCATCATCCAGTTGTTGCTCCAGATGGCTGCCGTCCGCACCCTGATGCCTCTTGACCCGCGCCTGCACCCACTCCTCCACGCGACCTATCGCTTCCTTGTATTGCCCGCGCTCGGCCCCTTTGCGGACGATTTCCTCGAAGCTGACACCGGGGACAAGAAGGTCGCGACTGGTGCTGTAAAAATTCAGATAGGCTTCATTACAGATGATCAAGCGGTCATTTTCGTCAAAAATGGTAAAACCTTCCGGGATGCTGCTGATGGCTTCCTGCAGCAGCTGGTTCGATTTTCTGACCGCCTGTTCGGCCTGGCCCCTCTTCCGTATCTGCAGGCTGAGAAGGAACCCGACAAACAAAACTGCGATGAGGGAAGCCACGACCTGGCTGCGCTTGATTTTCCAGTCGCGCAATACATCCTCTTTGGACGGCGCGGCCACGGCATAGATTGGGTAATTCGTTAGCTTCTGGTAGGCAATGATGCGCCGTGTGCCGTCGATGGTTGACACCTCATCGACTACGCCTTCATGGCTGCTTGCCTGAAAGGCCGCTGACAGTCCGCTGGATGGAACGACCTTGCCAAGCAGTTCATCGGCACGCGGGTGGCGTGAGATCAACCTGTTTTCAGCATCGCGCAATGAGATGACATAGTTCCCGGCGACCCCCAGGGATTCGTAGAAGGAATCGAAGTTTTCCGTCAGGCCGAGATTGGCCACGAGCATTCCGCCAAACTTCCCATTGGGAAACTCGAGGCGACGGGCCACCTGTATGCCCCACTTGTTTGACACCCGGCCCAAGATGGCTTCGGAAACGACCGGGATCGCGCGCGGCCCGGCCTTGAGTTCCTGAAAGTATTTGCGACTCGCCAGACTGACGCCGGGTGGTGCGCCCACCGTGTTGGCGAAGACCCGGCCTTCGGCATCGGTAATCGACATCGACACGATGCCGCGAGTACGCGCCTGCAATTCGAGGAGCTTCGCGGTGATGGCCTGGCGGCGATTCGGTTGAATTGCCAATCCGCCACTCAGATCTGCGGGAAGCACATGATCGGAGACCGACTGCAAACAGAGATTGGCACGCTCGATGGTAGACGCGGCATGCTCCTGAACCATGCGCGCGTGTGTCAGTGATTCAGTCTGTGCCCGCTGCAAGGTCTCGTCATGGCTTTGCGACAGCGCATGGATCAAATAGGCTGACAAAAGCGCTACCGAGAGCCACAGGGCCACTAATACCGGATGCTGCTGACTACCTCTGTCGGATAATGAAGACATCATGTTGTTTTAGAAGATTCCGCTCAGGCACATACCATCTATTTCAATTTTACCGGCGCTTTCCAGAGCGTGGCAGTAACGCCCAGCCGGGTGATGAAGGCCTTGGCGTTATGCTCGCCAAGTTTAAGGCGCTTGCCGCCTTCCGGCAAAGCACTCATGAAAATGTCGGT